>DASZMZ010000019.1:0-14779 GCA_035551455.1 Candidatus Sulfopaludibacter sp. | reverse complement strand
ATATTTTGAAAAATCAAATTGTAGCCGTTGCCCATGGCCTGTTGGTAACTGGCCGCGCTGCCGCCCCACGGGTACGGCATGTTCTTCAACATGGCCAGAGGCACGGAAAGGTCGCCCTCGATCCGAATATTCGAATACGTCTGATTGGAATAGCCATTACTGCTGACGGCATTGTCCATCCAGATTTGAAAGACGGCGGGCGTCAGGGTTGCGCCGTAAGGCACCCACGCATCGGTTATGTAAGTTCGAATGTCCACGTTGTTGACCGTCGCGTGGTATTGGTTATTGGAAGTATTGCCCCAATATCCGCCGCAGATCACCGCATTGTTTGTACTGGCGGCGAAGGAGTTGGTCACGTTGATGTTGTCGCTGGCAATACCGGCCCAGGCCGGGAAGAACACGTTGTCGCCGAGGAAAGCGAATGATTGATCCGTTGAATTGACGCCCTGAAAACCGTCCGTCGAGAAGTACCAGGGCGATAGCAGCTTCACGTCAGTTGCAGTATGCACCCCGCCGTGAAAGTTGTAAACCGGCGAATCCACAATCGTGATGTTCTGGACGGTGGCGTTTGTGCCGCCCCAATCGCCTGTGATCATGGCATATCCCATCATCTGATCGAACGTGGGACTCGCCTGCACGGTCTCGGCATTCCACAGATCGCCGGAGAGGATGCCAGGCCCCATAATGGTCACTCTGCTTCTGCCGCGGACATCGATATTTCCGCGAACCCAGGCTCCGCCGTCCAGATAAATGGTCTCCCCGCTATAGGGCGTATAGTGATTGGCCAGGGCAGGAGCGATATCGCGAATTCCGGGCCCAAAGTACGTTGCTCCCTTGGGTACGGAGGGCTTCGGTGCGCTTGAAAAAACAAACAAGGGATTGGCATCGTCCCCGTTCATCGTGATCCAGATTTTGTCTCCCGTATTCAGAGAGAGAATGGCCTGACCCCCCGCAAGTTGTACCGGGAAGTTCTTACTCTTGGGGCTCACACTCACCGATGTAATGGCTCCGCCCAAGCGCGAAACCCGCACGCTGGCGGACGACGAGGTTCCAAAGGTCGTGAAGTTTACAGTGGGAACAGCGCCCTGATGCCAGAATGTGGAGCTCGTTCTTCCGTATTTATAAACGTAGGACGGCAGCCAACTCGTACCCTGAAGCACCTCAACGGTATACAGGTTGGACTGATAGGTATCAACTCCGGGACCCGGGTATACCTCGATGATAGTGGAGCTTTTGTTACCGGCAAAAGCGGAAGTGCCCACGAACAGCGCCGCGAGAAGAAAGAGCGGTCTCAAATTGAATTTCATGACGATGTGTTGCCCAGCTGGCTTCTGAGGAGATGGGGCCGTACCAGTGGAAAGGTCCTCCACTAGTACTCATCGTTCAGTTAGTGGAAAGTTTGAGAGCTTTTTCTCTGATTTAATTGAACGGGAGAGCTATTGGATTTTTACGAGTTCGAGCAACTGTTCTTCATTCACTACTTTCACACCCAGTTCGCGGGCTTTGGCGAGTTTGCTTCCCGCGTCATCGCCAGCCACCAAGTAGTCGGTTTTCTTGCTGATAGAGCCACTCACCTTGCCCCCAGAAGTCTCGATCAGCTTCTTCATGTCGTCCCGGCCAAAGTTGGGTAGTGTTCCAGTGAGAACGAAAGTTAACCCCCTCAACGGGCCGCCTCGCGGGCGCGTGGACTCATAGGTAAACCGGAGACCAGCGGCGCGCAGGCGTCCGATCAGTTCCTGATTATGTTTTTCGCGAAAGAATTGGAAGATGCTCTCCGCAACTTTGGGACCAACCTCCTCGGCGTCCTGAAGTTCGTCCAACTCAGCGGCGGAAATTCGCTCCATGCTGCCGAAATGCTCCGCCAGAAACACCGCCGTCCGCTCTCCCACGAAACGAATTCCGAGAGAAGCTAACACGCGCGGCAGCGGATTCTTTTTCGACTTTTCGATATTGGCGATGATGTTACCGGCCGACTTACTGCCCATGCGCTCCAGGCCGACCAGCTTCTCAAGAGTCAGGTCATACAAATCCGCGACGCCCGAAACCAGACCGTGATCGACTAACTGATCCACCAGCGCCTCGCCGATTCCATCGATGTTCATGACGCCGCGCGAGGCGAAGTGCAGAATCGATTCCTTCAGCCTTGCCGAGCAGTTCACATTGATGCAGCGGCTGGCCGCCTCGCCCTCTTCGCGCACGATCTTGCCGCCGCAGACGGGGCAATGCGTGGGCATGTGAAACTTCTTGCGATAGCTGCCCTGGGCCGAGACGCGCACCACTTTCGGGATGACGTCGCCGGATCGCTCGATCACCACCTGATCGCCGATCCGCAGACCGAGCCGCTCGATTTCGTCCTCGTTATGGAGCGTCGCGCGGGATACGGTGACGCCGCCCACCTCGACGGGCTTGAGATGGGCCACCGGCGTGAGTGCGCCAGTGCGGCCCACCTGTACTTCGATGGCGTCGATCTCGGTGACCGCCTGGCGGGCCGGATACTTGTACGCGATGGCCCAGCGGGGAGCCTTCGCCGTGAAGCCCAGGCTGCGCTGCTGCGGGATGGAATCGACCTTGACCACCACACCGTCGATTTCATAGGGCAGTTCGTCGCGGCGCGTTTCCCACTCGGCGCAAAAGGCCAGCACTTCGTCCACGCCCGCGCAGAGCTTGCGGCGATGATTGACCTTGAAGCCCATGGCCTCCATGGCGTCCAGCGATTCCCAGTGGCTGTCGTAAATAGGCCGGCCGTCGGCCAGCAGGAAGTAAGTGTAGTAGTCCAGACGGCGGGAGGCGGTGACCTGCGGTTCCAGGACGCGCAAGGATCCGGCGGCGGCGTTGCGGGGATTGGCAAAGCGCGAGAGTCCCTTTTCGTCGCGATCGGCATTGAGGCGCTCAAAGGCGCGTCGATTCATCACGGTCTCGCCGCGGACTTCAAACTCGGACAGCCGGGTTTTGGCGCGCAGGGGCAGCGAGCGGATGGTACGCGCATTTTCGGTGACGTCTTCCCCCACCATACCGTCGCCGCGGGTGATCGCCTGCACGAATGCGGCGCCGCGATAATGCGCGGCCATCGAGAGTCCGTCCATTTTCAGTTCGGTCACGTAGCGAAACGGGGCGTCGCCGAGCAAGTCGCGCACGCGCCGGTCGAAATCGCGGAGTTCCGGTTCATTCAGGGCGTTGTCCAGACTCAGCAACTGAACTGAGTGGGCTACTTTGACGAAACCTTCCCGCGGCTTGCCGCCAACGCGCTGCGTGGGGGAATCGGGGCTGCGCAGATCCGGGTGGTCATTTTCAAGCGCCTGGAGACGGCGCATGAGCACATCGTATTCGGCATCGGTGATCTCCGGCTTGTCGAGCACGTAATACAGATACTCGTGGCGTCGAAGTTCCTCGCTGAGCTGTTCTATGTCGCTCCTGGGATCTTTCATGGTCCTCTCATCTATAATTTAACGAGGAAAGCGGAGAATAACCATAACAAGCTACAGGAATACCGTCCTCATCTACAATCCCCGCGCGGGAAAATTCGGACGGAGCGGCGGCACTCTGGTGCAGCAGGCCGTAGAAATACTGAAGAAAAACGGGCACAAAGTGTTAGCGGCGCCTACCACGGGTCCCCGCACCGCCGGCGGCATCGCGCGTGCGCACATCGCACGGGGCGCCGACCTGATTCTGGCGGCGGGCGGCGACGGCACCATCAACGAGGTGGCCGAAGGCATGGTGGGTTCGCACGTTCCCTTGGCGATTCTTCCGGCGGGGACCGCCAACGTGCTGGCGATGGAGATGAAGCTGGGGACGCGGCTACTGCGGGCGGCCGAGCGCCTGGAAGATTCGACGCCGCACCGCATTTCGGTGGGCCATCTGACCTGCGAAGGTGGGAAAGTTTCGCGCTACTTCCTGTTGATGGCCGGCATAGGGCTGGATGCCCATGTGGTCTACCACGTGAACGGTCCACTCAAGGCGCGTACCGGCAAGTTCGCGTACTGGGTGGCCGGCTGGAGCCTGCTGGGAAAACGGCTCACTCAACTGGAACTGGAAATGAACGGCCGCAAACGGACCTGCTCTTTCGTGCTACTGAGCAAGGTGCGCAATTACGGCGGTGATTTCGAAATCGCCCGCGCGGTGCGGCTGTTCGACAATCAGTTCGAGGCCGTGGTCTTCGAGGGCCGCTCGTCACTGGCGTATGTAAAATATTTTGCCGGAATGGCACTCAACCGGGTAGAGAAGATGACGGGGGTTACCGTGTCGCGTGCGGATTTTGCGCGCATCACGGCCGAACCGGGGAGTCCGGCGTACGTGCAGGTGGATGGCGAGTATGCCGGCCATCTGCCGGCCGAGATTCGGATTGTGCCGGACGCCCTGACCTTGCTGGTGCCTCCCTCTTACACTAAGATGGTCTGAACGCGTGGCTTACAGCGAACATCTTCCGGCTGCCGCATGGGCCCGATGGGTGGAATGCGCCTGGTATTCCGAAACGGCGGGCGATGCGCAGGAGTACGCGGTGAGGCCGGACGGCTGCGTGGACATCGTCTACTCGGCCGACGAAGGATTGCGGATCGTGGGCACGATGACGGCCGAGCAGCGGTTCCGCTACCCGGCAGGGGTGCTGGTGGCAGGCGTGCGATTCCAACCGGGAATGTCCGGCGGCATCCTGCGCGCGGCGCCGGCCGAATTCACGGATCGCACCATTCCGCTGGAGAGCGCGTGGGGCGCGCGGGCGCGTCAATTGGAAGAACGGCTGCGCCATGCGAAGTCGCCCGGAGAAACGATGAGGCTGCTGCTGGGAGCGCTGCCTCCGCCGGAAACCTCGCCCAATCCGGTACAGCGAGCGATTGGGGCGATTGCCGCCGACCGGGGCTGCGCCGATCTGGAAGTGGCTGCGCGCGAGGCCAGGCTGAGTCCGCGGCAGTTCCGAAGGCGGTGTCTGGAAGAGAGCGGACTGACGCCGAAGCATCTCAGCAGGGTATTGCGATTCCGATATGCCTGCCAGTTGGCCGGCGGCGCGGAGAAGCCGGAGTGGTCCGCCATCGCGGCGGAGGCCGGATACTTCGATCAGGCCCACATGATTCGCGATTTTCACGAATTTACCGGATCCACTCCCCTGTCCGTTTTTTCCAATACGGCGGCCGGCGCGCCCGGTTAGCATCGGGTCATGAAACTTACACCAGTTCTGATGGTCGAAACAATTGAGAAATCGCTGCCCTTCTGGGTGGAGCGCATGGGCTTTACGATGACGGTGGACGTCCCGGAAGGCGACCGGCTGGCCTTCGTCATTCTGGTACGCGAAGGCGCCGAGGTGATGCTCCAGACGATCGCCAGCGTGCAGAAAGACGAGCCCAAATTCGCACCGCAATCCGGCGCGAACAACGTGGGCATGTTCGTGGAAGTGGACGATTTCGGCGACGTGCTCAAGCGCCTGGAGGGCTACCCGATCACGATGGCGGAGCGGACCACGTTCTACGGCATGCGCGAAATCGGCGTGCACGAGCCCGGCGGTCACATTGTGGTCTTCGCGGCGAAGGTGTAGGAGAGCTTTCAGCTTTCAGCAGTCAGCTATCAGCTATCAGCTCGCAGCTACACTCCCCAGCAGTAGTCTTCCACGGCGCGCTCGACGGACGAGTCCTTTTCCGTGAGGCGCATGAGTTCCAGGCGGATGGCGTCCACCAGAGCCTTCCAACTGGCCTCGATCACGTTCTCCGAAACGCCGACCGTGGACCAGCTCTTGCGGTGGTCGCTCCATTCGATGAGGACGCGGACGTTGGCGGCTGTGCCCTTCCGCGAATCGAGGACGCGGACCTTGTAATCCGTCAGGCGGACTTCGGTGATTTGCGGATAGTGCCTGGAAAGGCACTTGCGCAGGCAGAGATGCAGGGCATTGAACGGGCCGTGGCCATCCTCGGTTGCCGAGTGGACGCCGTCCTGCGTGCGCAGCGTGACCGTGGCAGTCGTGCGCGAGGGGCCGGCGCCGGCGGTGCGCGTGGCCACTTCGTAGCTATCGACGTCGAAGAAGTGCACGCCGGGCTTCAGTGCTTCGCGGACCAGCAGTTCGAAAGTCCCTTCGGCGGCCTCCAACTCGTAGCCTTCGTACTCCATCTGCTTGATGCGCTCCAGCAGTTCGCGGCGGGCATCTTCGTCCAGACGATCGGCTAGCCCGTGCTGCTTGAGCTTATACAGAATGTTGCCGCGGCCCGAGAGATCGCTGACCAGGACCCGCTGGCGGTTGCCGACCGTCTCCGGGGCGATGTGCTCGTAGGTGTGCGAGTCCTTCAGCACGGCGCTGACATGCACGCCGCCTTTGTGGGCGAAGGCGCTCTTGCCCACGAAGGGCTGATCGTTACGCAGCGGCAGGTTGGCCAGTTCGGAAATGAAGCGGCAGACCGACGCCAGGCCGGTCAGCTTGTCGGCGCCCACGGTAGTGTGGCCGAGCTTCAGTTCCAGATTGGCGATGACGGAAGCCAGGTTGGCGTTGCCGCATCGCTCGCCGTAGCCATTCATGCAGCCCTGCACATGGGTGGCGCCGGCTTCGACGGCGGCCAGGGTATTGGCCACCGCCACGTCGGAGTCATTGTGAGTATGAATGCCGATCACGCCATCGAAGCGCTTGCGCACTTCGGTGACGATCTCCACCAGCCGTGAAGTGGGCGTGCCTCCGTTGGTATCGCAGAGGCAGAGCACGAAGGCGCCGGCCTGTTTGGCGGCTTCCAGCGTTTCGATGGCATAGGCGGGGTTGGCCAGGTAGCCATCGAAAAAGTGCTCGGCATCGTAGACCACTTCCTTGCCGTGGTCCACCAGGTATTTCACGGTGTCGGCGATGAGGCGCAGGTTTTCCTCATTCGTGATGCCGAGCGCGCGCTTGACGTGAAGGTCCCACGTCTTACCGAAGATGGAGACCACCGGGGTACCGGCTTCCACCAACGCAAGCACGTTGCGGTCTTGTTCCACCGGATTCTTAGCGAATCGCGTGGAGCCGAAGGCCGTGAGTTTGGCATGCTTGAGATTGAGTTCGGCGGCCCGGCTGAAAAACTCTTTGTCCTTGGGGTTGGACCCGGGCCAGCCGCCCTCAATATAGTCAATACCGAGCTCATCCAGTTTCTGCGCAATGATGAGCTTGTCATCGACGGAGAAGGAGACGGCTTCGCCCTGCGTGCCGTCCCGGAGAGTGGTATCGAACGTAAAGATTTTCATAGAGCAACGCTTCAGGCCAGAGGACCTATGCTACGGGGACTCCTACTTCCTTTTTCTTCTTGAGGAAGGGCATCATTTCGCGAAGTCCGGCGCCCACGGTTTCGATGGGCTGATTCCTGGCTTCTTCGCGCATGGCCAGGAACTTGTGGCGCCCGGTCTTGTTCTCCTCGATCCACTGGCGGGCAAATTCGCCGGACTGGATCTCAGACAGAATCTTCTTCATTTCGGCGCGCGTCTGCTGGTTGACGATGCGCGGACCGCGCGTGTAATCGCCATACTCGGCGGTGTCGCTGACCGAATAGCGCATGTAGCCCAGGCCGCCCTCTTGAATCAGGTCGACAATCAGCTTGAGTTCGTGGAGGCACTCGAAATAGGCGATTTCCGGAGCGTATCCGGCCTCCACCAGCGTTTCGAATCCGGCGCGGACCAACTCCGCGGCGCCACCGCACAACACGGCCTGCTCGCCGAAGAGATCGCTTTCGGTTTCCTCGCGGAAGTCCGTTTCAATCACACCGGCCTTGAGGCAGCCGAGCGCCAGGGCATACGCCAGAGCCCGTTCGGTGGCCTGTCCGGAAGGATTCTGGTGAACGGCGATCAGCGCGGGAACGCCGGCGCCTTCCACATACAGTTCACGCACGCGGTGGCCGGGCGCCTTGGGAGCCACCATGGACACATCGACATCCGCCGGCGGGGCGATCTGCTTGAAGTGAATGTTGAAGCCGTGGGCAAACATGAGAGTCTTGCCCTTGGTCATCGAGGGTGCGATGTCTTTGTTATACAGGTCGGCCTGA
Organism: Candidatus Sulfopaludibacter sp.; assembly: GCA_035551455.1. Taxonomy (GTDB): domain Bacteria; phylum Acidobacteriota; class Terriglobia; order Bryobacterales; family Bryobacteraceae; genus Sulfopaludibacter. Next base: position 6,809 of record DASZMZ010000019.1, on the reverse strand, counting down.
ATGTGGTCGGAGACCAGGATCATGATGTCGTCGGCGGCCTGGGCGGCTTCGGCGGCAGTCATGACTTTGAGGCCGGCGGCTTCGGCCTTTGCCCAGCTCTTGCTGCCGGGGTAGAGGCCCACCACCACGTCCACGCCGGAATCGCGCAGATTCAGCGCGTGGGCATGGCCCTGGCTTCCGTACCCGATGATGGCAACGGTACGGCCCTTCAGGTAGTCCAGACTTCCATCTTTTTCGTAATAACGTTTCGGCATTTCCGCTCCAGATTTAATTAGAAGTTACAGGTACCTCGCCCTTGGTGAGGACGGGCGGTTGCAGGCGCAGTTTCTTGCTCTCGAGTGCAATGGCGAGCGCGCCGGAGCGCGTGACTTCGATTTCGCCATAACTGCCCATGACGTCGATGAACTCATCGAGTTTCTCGGGGTCGCCGGTGACTTCGATGGCGAAGCCCTCGGTGGAGGAATCCACCACGCGGCCCCCGAAGATTTCGGCTTCCTTGAGCACGGCGGTGCGGGTTTCCTGCGGCATCTTGATACGCACCAGGACCAGTTCGCGAATCACGGCCGGCGATTCGGTAAGGTCGGACGCCTGCAGGACGTTGATCAGCTTATTGGCTTGCTTGATCACCTGCTGACGCTGTTGCGCGTCCACGTCGACCACGATGGTCATCCGCGAAAGTTGCGGGTCGAGCGTGCGCGCCACGGTCAGACTCTCGATGTTGTAGCCGCGTTGGGTAAGAAGCCCGGTGACGCGCATCAGCGCACCGGGTTTATTCTCCAGAAGTATGGATATGATCTGCAGCATAGTTGGCTCTCGCTATTTGGCAGGGACCGCGACCGGTTGGGGCGGACCGAGCACCATTTCGTTGATGGCGCCGCCGGCCGGCACCATGGGGTACACGTTTTCGAAGGACGTAACCTTCACGTTCAGCAAATAAGGACCAGGCTCGCGCACGGCTTCTTCCAGCGCCGCGGCCAACTCCCACGGCTTATCGATGGTGCGGCCTTTAAAGCCGTAAGCGCCGGCCAGCTTTTCGGCGTCGGGGAAGCAGTCCAGCGTCACCGAACTCAGACGATTGTTGTAGAACAGGGTCTGCCACTGACGCACCATGCCCAGGTAGCCATTATTCATAATTACGATTTTGATGGGCAGGCCGTTGCTGGCGATGGTGCCGAGTTCGGGAATCGACATCTGGAATCCGCCGTCGCCTACGATGGAAAAGACCAGCTTATCGGGCCGGGCCATCTGTGCGCCGATGGCGGCCGGGAGTCCGAAACCCATCGAGCCGAGTCCGCCGGAATTGACCCAGAGGCGAGGATGGTTGAAGCGCACCAATTGTGCGGCCCACATCTGGTGCTGGCCCACGTCGGAAGTGATGATGGCCTCTCCGCCGGAGAGCCGGTCAATCTCGCTCATCAGGTGCTGCGGTTTGATCTCGGTATCGCTGGTGGAAACTTGCAGGGGATGCTCCTGCTTCCATTCGCGGATCTGGTGCCACCAGGCGCGGCGGGCGGCCGTGAGCTTCTCATCGGCGGCGGGCGCCTCCTCGGCCAGCAGTTTATTGAGCTTGGCGAGGACGCGTTTGACGTCGCCCACGATGGGTACTTCGGGATTGCGGATCTTGCCGATTTCGGCCGGGTCGATATCCACGTGAATCACTTTGGCATGCGGCGCGAAGGCGGCCAGGCGGCCCGTGACCCGGTCGTCAAACCGCACGCCCAGGGCGATGATGAGGTCGCAATGGGAGAGGCCCATGTTGGCGGCATAGCTGCCATGCATGCCGGGCATGCTGATGAAGTTGGGATGCTCCGAGGGCAGACCGCCGAGTCCCATGAGGGTGTTGACAGTGGGCAGATCGTTGCGCTCCACGAACTCGCGGAGTTCGGCGGATGCGTCGGAGGCGATGATGCCGCCGCCGGAGTAGACCAGCGGCCGCTCGGATTCCTGAATGAGTTGCGCGGCGCGGCGGATCTGGCCGGTGTGGCCTTCGGTAAAGACCTTGTAGCCGGGCAGGTGGATCGAGGTGACGGGCTGATAGTGGCCCTGGCCCTGGAGGACGTCCTTGGTGATATCGACCAGCACGGGTCCGGGACGGCCCGAGGCGGCGACGTAGAAGGCCTCATGCACGGTGGCCGCGAGGTCTTCCAGGCGCTTCACCAGATAGTTGTGCTTGGTGCAGGAGCGGGTGATGCCGAAAGTGTCCGCCTCCTGGAACGCGTCGCTGCCGATGAGTTTGGTGGGCACCTGTCCGGTGATCGCGACAATCGGAATCGAATCCATCAAGGCATCCACGAGGCCGGTGGTGAGGTTGGTGGCGCCGGGTCCCGAAGTGGCGCAGCAGACGCCCACCTTGCCCGTCACCCGGGAGTACCCCTGGGCGGAGAAGGCGGCGTTCTCTTCGTGGCGCACCAGGATGTGGCGGATGTGGTGATCGTAGAGGACGTCGTAAAAGGGCAGGGTGACCCCGCCGGGGTAGCCGAAAATGCAATCCACGCCTTCGCGCGCCAGGCATTCCAACAACATTCGCGCGCCGCTCATCAACGTTGACATATGTTCTGTGCCTCGAAAAGTCGTTAGCTAACGAAAAAGGCCATCAGGGGGGCTTTCTGCTTCGCCCCGCTGATGGCCTTTAGGAACTCAGTTCCTGGCGGCCTAAGCGGGGCCGGGTACGATAACCAGGAGAATAATAATAATGCTTACAGGAAGTGTGGAAAGTACCGGCCGGCCTGTGAAGCGATTCGTCATGTGACTGAATTCCGAGTCTACCCTAGAAGTTTCGTAAATGCAAGAGCGGCTTGGTATTAAATAAATTTATGCCTTTATTTGCGCGCCGGGTGTGAACCCGAGGCAGTCGTCCGCCCCCTCAACAGTTCGTTCTTTTCCATACATCCGGGTCAGCGCGGCCTGCGATAGCATTCGGAACATGCCGGAATCCATTCTTGGGAGACTTACAGAATTCTTGGGGCAGAACTGGCCCTGGTACAAACAGCCTCTGCCTTTGGCGCTGGCCTCGCTGGTTGAGATGCGCGACGAGCTGCGCGCGAAGAATCTCCACGACACCGAAGAACCGCCCTTCCCCGCGCGCGCCGCCGCCGAACTTCCGGACGGCGTGAAAGAAGCCCGCACCGCCGACGGCACGTACAACGACCTGAATTATCCGGCGATGGGCAGCCGCGGATGCCGCTTCGGCCGCAACTTCCCGCTGGACCTCGTGCATCCCGACGCAGCCAGATTGATGAATCCCAATCCGCGTGAAGTGAGCCGTCGTCTATTGGCGCGCACCGAGTTTCAACCCGCCGGTTTCCTGAACCTGCTGACCGCTACGTGGATTCAGTTCATGGTGCACGACTGGTTCGCACACCGGCAATCGGACCAGAAGCACGAGATCCCGATTGACGCCGCGGATTCCTGGCCGGATAAACCGATGACGGTGACAAAGAGCGCCATATCGACCGCGCCGGCTGGATCGACGCATCCGCCTGCCTTTATCAACGACAACACTCATTGGTGGGACGCCTCGCAGGTCTACGGGTCGGATGCGGAGACCGCGGCGCGTGTGCGCACGGGTGTGAACGGCAAACTGAAAATCGGCGTGGACGGCAAGATGCTGGCCGACCCCTCGACGGGCGAGGACCTGACCGGCTTCGAAGACAACGGCTGGATCGGCCTCAGTATGCTGCACGGGCTTTTCGTGGCCGAACACAACGCGATTTGCGAGATGCTGAAGCCGCTGTATCCCGATTGGACCGACGAGCAGCTTTATCAAAAGGCGCGCCTGATCAACGTGGCCGTGATCGCCAAGATTCACACCGTGGAGTGGACCCCGGCGATCCTGCCCAATCCGGTGACGCAGAAGGCCATGCACACGAATTGGTACGGTCTGGCGGGCGACGAATTGCAGGACGCCTTCCGCTTTCTGAACGAGAGCGAGGTGATGGGCGGCATTCCCGGGTCGCCCACGGATCACAACGGCACGCCCTATTCGCTGACCGAGGAATTCGTTTCGGTGTATCGCATGCACGCCTTGATTCCGGACCAATTCGTGATCCGCTCGACGGAGACCGGCGAGACTGTGGCGCAATACGAGTTGCCCGAGATTTTCGGCAAGCGCGGCCGCGCGGAGATGGCGAAGCTCTCCCTGGCCGACCTGTTCTATTCCTTCGGAACGGCGAACCCCGGTGCGGTTCGGCTGCACAATTTTCCCAATCACCTGCGCGATCTCCACAAGGACGACGGCACGCACCTGGACCTGGCGTCCATCGATATTCTGCGCGACCGCGAGCGCGGCGTGCCCCGGTACAATCAGTTCCGCCGCCTGCTTCGCAAGGACCCGGTGACCTCGTTCGAAGAACTCACCGGCGGCGATTCGGCCATGGCCGCGGAACTGCGCGACGTCTACGCCAACAACCTGGAGGACGTGGATCTGATGGTGGGACTCTACGCCGAGCCTCTGCCCGAAGGCTTCGGCTTCAGCGAGACGGCCTTCCGCATTTTCGTGCTCATGGCGTCGCGGCGGCTGAAAAGCGATCGCTTCTTCACCACCGATTACACCGCGGAGATTTACACGCCGGAAGGCATGGAATGGATCGGCTCCAGCGGCATGAAGGATGTGATCCTGCGCCACGTGCCGCAGGTGGCGGACGCCTTCGAAGGCGTGGAGAATCCTTTCGCGCCGTGGAAAGCCGTGAACGGCGCCACGCCACGCGCCAGCGCCGCGTCGCATTCGGTATAGTGCGGCGGGCTTCGCATTGCGGTAGTTGTTAAGTATGCGGAAAGTTTTGGTGATTCTCGGCGCCGTGTTGTACGCCCAGGCAGCTCCCGTGACGATTTCTCTCTGGCCGAAAGGCGCTCCTGGTGCGGCGGCTAATACCGCGCCGGAAGCCGACACCACCACGGCGAAAGACGAGCTGATTGCGGGCAAGCGGCTCATCCGTCTGGGACATGTCTCCAACCCCACGCTGACTCTCTATCCCGCCACCCAGGCCAACACGGGCGCGGCCGTGATCGTGTTTCCCGGCGGCGGATATCGCATTCTGGCGATGGACCTGGAAGGCACCGAAGTCTGCGACTGGCTTACGGCAAAGGGCGTGAACTGTGTGCTGGTGAAGTATCGGGTGCCCGACTCCGGTCCCTATCCGAAATCTTCAGCCGCACTTCAGGACGCGCAGCGCGCCGTGGGGATCGTGCGGGAGAAATCGGCGGAATGGAAGATCGATCCGCACCGCATCGGCGTGCTCGGCTTTTCGGCGGGAGGCCATCTGGCGGCAGCCATCAGCACGCATTACGACAAGCGGCTGTACGACACGGTGGATGCTGCCGACAGCCTGAGTTGCCGTCCCGATTTCGCGGTGGTGGTTTACCCCGGCTATCTCTCGCTGGCCGAGAAGAGCTTCGCCGCCAATCCCGATATCCACCCCACCAGCGATACGCCGCCCACGTTTATCGTGCAGGCCGAAAACGATCCCGTGCATGTGGAGAACGCCGTAACTTACTTCATGGCGCTGAAGAATGCCAAGGTCCCGGCGGAGTTGCACGTTTATGCAGAAGGCGGACACGGCTACGGCTTACGGCGCACGGCGCTGCCCATAACCACGTGGCCGCAAAGCGTAGAAGCCTGGCTGCACACCACGCACATCCTCACGAAGTAAAGCGGTCTACATATCGCAGGACCACTGCGGCGCGGGCGCGAGCCACGCTGTACGCGAGAGCAAAAAGAAGTGCTCGGGTACCGCGTCGATGAGGACGTGACCGGCGGCGTCCGCTGCAGCGGCGCGATACCGGTCGGCCATCAGGAAATCGCTCTCCGGGTGAGCGCGCACGATGGCGGACAATTCCTCCACCGAGCGTACGGTGATGAGCGTCCCGATGGGCTCATCGGAATCGATTCCCCATTGGTGAAGTTGCCGGCGGTATTCCGGCTCCAGACTCGGAAGATTGTTGAACTGCGCGGCGGTGAGGATGATGCCCATGGATTCGAAATCCATGCCGATGCGCGTCTCCGGAGGCCGCTCCTGCAGCAGGGAGTACCGCAGACGGGCGAGCGGCAGCGTGGAAGCGTAAAGATCGTCATCCATACCCACGATAACGAGTTCGTTCCCGCGCGCCCGCCGGCAGTAGTTCGAGAGGCTGCGGGCCAGTGGTTGGACCGTGCCGGCGGCGAACGAGATGCCTGCCGGCGATGTGGGCGCTCCCATTTTCAGCACGAAGGCCGCGCCCACCAGGGCCATCATCCACCACGACGGCCGGAGGTTGGCGAAAGGTCCGAAGGATGCCGCCAGAATCGCCAGCGCGGGAATCAAAGGTAACAGGTAGGAAGCGTTCCGATATTGCCAGACCGAAACCGAAGCCACCACCACCAGGATCCAGCAGAGCAACAGAGTGGCCTCGTAGGACCGCTTGCGGAGGGCCGCGAAGAAGGCCGGCGCAGCCACGACGGACACCGCAAGCAGGACCGGGTCCGTCAGCGCCATCCGGATCAGATAGAACAGAGCGTGGTTTTCCTGCGAGGTTTGGGGAGGCGCGCCGGTGCCGTAGCCCATGATTTCCACGCCGATGTGTTCTGCTTGGAACCAGCGGCCATGCGCGGCCAATTGATAAAGGAACCAGGGAGAGGCCAGCGCCAGCGCCAGCAGTCCGGCCAGGCAGATTCGGAGAAACGACGGCTTGTATTTGGCGGGTGCGGCCAGCCAGTATAGGCCCAGCACCCCCAGCGGCAGGATGCCCGCGATGCTCTTGGTGAGAATGGCCCCCGCCACGGACGCGGCAAAACCCCAGAAAGCGGCCCTCGATTCCAGCCATGGATCGGTAAA
>DASZMZ010000018.1:0-17654 GCA_035551455.1 Candidatus Sulfopaludibacter sp. | reverse complement strand
GGCGGGCGACACGATGAGCCGGTGGCCATCGGTGCTGATGTCGAGCGGCGTTTCGGTATCGATCTTCAGCAGATCGAGAATCGGCCTGTCGATTACCAGCGCCAGGCTATTGCCGTGCTTTGTGAGCTTCTTGATCACAACGAAAACCTCGTAAGTCCATTGTATCACCAATGTACCTACATGCGGCCTGTTCCTGCCGTGGCGTTACCCTGTAGGAATGCATGTTTCGGAAATCGATACTCCGCGACTCGTGGTGGACTTGGACATTATGGAGCGGAATTTGCGGCGGGTGGCGGAGTATGCGGCGGCGCACCGGTTGCGGCTGCGGCCGCATACGAAGACACATAAGAGTGTGAAGATCGGGCGGGCGCAGTTGGCCGCTGGGGCGGCGGGGCTGACGGTGGCGAAGGTGTCCGAGGCGGAGGTGATGCTGGGGGCGGAACCGGCCGACTTGTTGCTGGCGTATCCGATCATCGGGCAGACGAAGTTGGACCGGCTGATGGCGGTGGCGCAGCGCACGCATGTGACGGTGGCGCTGGACAGTGTGTATGCGGCGGAGGAATTGAGTCGCGCCGCGACGGTCGATATCGGCGTGCTGGCGGAAGTGGACGTGGGACTGGGGCGCGTGGGCGTGGCTCCGGGCGAACAGTTACTGCAACTGGCGAAGGCTATCGAGCGCCTGCCGCACCTGACGCTGGAGGGGATCACGTTCTATCCGGGCCACATCAAGGATCTGGACGAACATGGAATGGCGGCGATGGCGGCGCTCTCCGAACTGCTGAAGAGCATACTGGCGGACTTCCGCAAGGCTGGCATCGAAACCAAGATCGTGAGCGGCGGATCGACGCCGACGCTGTTTCATTCGCACGAGATCGAGGGGCTGACGGAGATCCGGCCGGGGACGTATGTGTTCAACGACGTGAATACGGTGCGGAGCGGCGGGTGCGCGATGGAGGATTGCGCGGCGTCGATTCTGGCTACCGTGGTCTCGACGGCGCGTCCGGGGCACATGATTATCGATGGCGGGAGTAAGACGTTCTCTTCGGACCGCGTGGTGAATTCGAACGAGGTGACGTTCGGGCATATCGTGGAGGCTCCGGGGGCGAAGTTTCACAAGATGAATGAAGAGCACGGGTATGTGGACATGACGCAGGCCGAGCGGGAATTCAAAGTGGGAGATCGGGTACACGTGATTCCGAATCACATTTGCGTGGCGGTGAATCTGCACGAGCAGGTTTACGGTTTGCGCGGCGATACGGTAGAGACGGTGTGGCCGGTGGACGGACGCGGCAAACTGCAATAGAGCGTCAGACCACGATCAGAGCCCAGTTTTCCTTTTCGCGGATGTCGCGCGGCGCCGGCAGGTGCGCTTTGACCTGCTCAATTTCGCGGGTTTCGAAGCCGCTGGCGAGGAGGGTACCGCCGGGGCGCAGGACGCGCAGGAGATCCGGCGCGAGTTGGATGATGGCCTCGGGGCTGATGTTGGCGACCACAATATCGACGGACTCAGAGGCGACGGCGTCGACCGATCCGACGAAGCCGCTGCCGGCGATTTCCACGGCAACGGGGTCGATGTCGCAGGCGTAGACTTTGGCGGCGCCGAGCAGCGCGGCGGCTTTGGCCAGTATGCCGGCGCCGGTGCCCACGTCGAGCACGATGCTGCCGGGGTGAACGAAGCGCTCGAGGGCTTCGATGCAGAGGCGGGTGGTTTGGTGGACTCCGGTACCGAAGGCCATACCGGGGTTGACGATGATGCGGAAGCGGCCGGGCGGCGCCGGGTCGTCGCGCCATTCGGGGACAAGGAAGAAGCGCTCGCCGGCTTCGATGGGCTGGAGGAGATCGCGGGAGGACTGGACCCAATCGCGCTGTTCTTCGATGCGCCAGGAGGAGCCTGGATAGAGACGGAGCAGTTCTTCGCGATCCACGGTGTCTTCGAAGAAGGCGCGGACGCGCGAGGGCGTGAGCTCGGCCATGCCGGCGGAGCCTTGTTCCCAGAGTTCGGCGACGAGTAGTTCGCGATCGTCCGGGTCGCATTCGATTTCGAGAGAGAACATTGTTATCGTGGAATTTCAACCGAGATGAAGCTACAAGGTATTTTCCCACCAATTGCCACTCCGTTCGATTACAACGGAGAAATTTATGCCACGAAAGTTCAGCACAACGTGGAGAAGTGGAACCGGACGTCGCTCGCGGGATATGTGGTTATGGGGTCGACCGGCGAGAGCGTGATGGTGACGCCGGAAGAGAAGTATCAGATGTGGGAGTTGGTGGCGAAGCACGCCGCTCCGGAGAAGCTGCTGATTGCGGGCACCGGTATGGAGAGCGTGCGGGAGACGGTGGCGCTGACCAATCGGGCGGCGGAGATGGGGTACAAAGCGGCGATGGTGCGGACGCCGCACTACTACAAGAATCTGGTGAATCGGGCGGACGCGCAGATGCTGTATTACCGCGCGGTGGCCGACCAATCGAAGATTCCGCTGATCATCTACAACTGGCCGCAGGCGACGGGCGTGGACATTCCGGTGGAAGCGGTGGTGTGCATCTCCGAGCATCCGAACGTGATTGCGATCAAGGAGAGCTCGGGCAGCCTGGAGAAGGTGATGCAGATGATCCGGGAAGTGAAGCCGGGTTTCCAGGTGTTGGTGGGGTCGGCGCCGACGCTGTGGCCTTCACTGTTGATGGGCGCGTGCGGGGCGATTCTGGCGTACGCCAATGCGGCGCCGTACTCGGTGATCGCGATTTGGGAAGCGTACCGGCAGAGGGACGAGGCGGCGGGGCTGGACTGGCAGAATCGGATTGGGCGGCCTTCGACGCTGGTGACCACGAAGTACGGAATCCCCGGACTGAAGTACGCGATGGATTTGAATGGGTATTACGGGGGACCGCCGCGATTGCCGCTGACGGTGCCGGGTCCGGCGGCGAAGAAGGAAATCGAAGAGGCGTTTCGGGATTTGAAGGGGTAGGTAGCTACCCCTGGACAGGCTAAAGCCTATCCTACCTTCAAATTTCCGGCGACGGTCTGGGCGACTTCGGCTAGCGGCACGTCGCTGGACGTCCTGGTCTTGCGATCGGCGAGTTCGACGATACCGCTCGCGAGTTTCTTGCCGATGACGATGCGGTAAGGGATGCCGACGAGGTCGGCGTCCTTGAACTTCACGCCGGGGCGCTCATCGCGGTCGTCGAGGACGGTATCGAGTCCGAGGGCGAGGCACTCCCCGTAGATCTTCTGTGCGGCTGCGGACTGGGCCGCGTCGTTGAAATTGGCCGGGGTCACCACCACCTGGAACGGCGCGATGGTCTTGGGCAGAATCATGCCGTCCTTATCGTGGTACAGCTCGATGGCGGCGGCGAGGATGCGCTCGATCCCGATGCCGTAGGATCCCATGATGGGCGTGACTTCCTTGCCGTCGGCAGCGAGGACGCGCAATCCCATGGACTCGGAATACTTGTAGCCGAGCTTGAAGATGTGGCCGATCTCGACCGTCTTGCGGATGACCAGCGGCTTGGCGCAATGGGGGCAGTCATCGCCTTCGTTCACCTGGCGGAGGTCGCGGACCTCAGCTTGAAAGTCCTCACCGAGCGTGACGTGGCGGAGGTGGTAGTCGTTCTTGTTGGCGCCGGCAATCATGTTGCGGCGGCCGGCGAGCGCCTGATCGGCATAAATCGCCATGTTCTTGACGCCGATGGGGCCGAGTGAGCCGGGGTCGGCGCCGAACCACTGGACAATTTCATCGGCGCGGGCGGTGCGGAATTCGGGGTCGCCGGTGAGGCTGCCGAACTTGGCTTCGCTCAACTGATGATCGCCGCGGAGCAGGACCAGAACGGGCTTGCCATCGGCCACCAGTACCAGGCTTTTCATCTGCGAGGTCTCGGGCAGGCCGGTGAACTCGGCCACTTCGGCGATGGTCTTACGGCCGGGCGTGTGGAATTCTTCGGGAGCGAGGTCGCCCTCGGGGTCGGCTGTGGCGGGCGCTTGCGGCGCGGAGACAGCCTTTTCGACGTTGGCCGCGTAGCCGCAGGCTTTGCAGATGGCGATGAAATCCTCGCCGGCGTCGGACTCCACCATGAATTCGTGCGACTGGCTGCCGCCCATGGCGCCGGAGTGGGCCTCGACGACGGTGTATTCCAGACCGCAGCGTTCGAAGATGCGGCAGTATGCCTTGTAATGCTTTTCGTAAGCCGCGTCGAGCCCGGCCTGGTCCATGTCGAAGGTGTAAGAGTCCTTCATGATGAACTGGCGGACGCGCAACAGGCCGCTCTTGGGTCGCGGCTCATCGCGGAATTTGGTTTGGATCTGGTACCAGATCTGGGGCAGTTGTTTGTAGCTGCGCAGTTCACCGCGAGCGATCACGGTCATGATCTCTTCGTGCGTCATGCCGAGGCAGAGGTCGCGGCCGAAGCGGTCTTTGAGGCGGAACAGGTTGTCGCCCATGACGTCCCAGCGGCCCGACTCCTGCCAGACCTCGGCGGGATTGAGACCGGGCAGCAGCATTTCCTGGCCGCCGATGGCGTCCATTTCCTCGCGCACAATCTTCTGGATTTTGAGCAGCGAGCGCTGCGCCAGGAACAGGTAGTTATAGATACCCGCGGCAAGTTGGCGGATGTATCCGGCGCGAAGCAGCAACTGATGGCTGGCGACCTCGGCTTCCGCCGGGTTTTCGCGCAGTGTCGGGATGAACAACTTACTCCAAAGCATAGGGTTGTGAAGGGAAAACTCAATTCTAGCATGGTAAAATTAACTCTTCTCCCCTTATGAAGATAGCCATAGCCGCGGACCATGCCGGGTTTGCCCTCAAGGAGCAGGTGCGGCGCAAACTGGCTGAGGACGGCCACGAAGTGGTGGACTTCGGCACGAATTCGGCGGACTCGTGCGATTACCCGGACTATGCGCAGCCAGTGGCTCGCGAAGTGGGGCAAGGGCGCAGCGATCGCGGGATTCTGGTCTGTTCCACCGGGATCGGCATGTCGATTGCGGCCAACAAAGTGGAAGGCGTGCGCGCCGCTCCGGCGCAATGTGAAGACGAAGTGCGGCTGACGCGCGAGCACAACGACGCTAATGTACTGACGATCGGTGCCAAGTATCTGGACGAAGGTCAAGCGATGGAACTGATTCATGTGTTCCTCGAAACGGAATTCACGGGCGGGCGGCATGCGCGGCGCGTAGCGAAGATCGCGCAACTGGAAAAGGGGTAAGACTATGACGGCAGCAGAGAAGATGCAGAGACGTCTGGCGCAAGTGGATCCGGCCGTGTATGAGGCGATTCAACATGAGACGGAAAGACAGAATTCGCAACTGGAACTGATCGCCAGCGAGAATTTCACTTCCGAGGCCGTGCTGGAAGCCACCGCCTCCGTCTTCACCAACAAGTATGCCGAGGGGTATCCGGGCAAGCGGTATTACGGCGGCTGCGAGTTCACCGACGTGGTGGAAAATCTGGCTCGCGACCGGGCCAAGAAGCTCTTCGGGGCCGAGTATGCCAACGTACAGCCGCATTCGGGGTCGCAGGCCAATCAGGCGGCGTATTCGGCGGTGCTGTCGCCGGGCGACACCATCATGGGGTTAAACCTGGCTCATGGCGGCCACCTGACCCACGGCCATCCGCTGAACTTTTCCGGCAAGACTTATCACGTGGTGCCGTACAACGTCCGCAAGGAAGACGAGCGGATCGACTACGACGAAGTGGCGCGGCTGGCGCTGGAACACAAGCCGAAGATGATCATCACGGGCGCGAGCGCGTACCCGCGGATTCTGGATTTCAAGCGCTTCCGTGAGATTGCCGATAGCGTGGGCGCGCTGTTCCTGGTGGATATGGCGCACATCTCGGGCTTGGTGGCGACGGGGGTGCATCCGAATCCCTGCGAGCATGCCGATATCGTGACCTCCACGACGCACAAGACGCTGCGAGGTCCGCGCGCCGGGCTGATTCTGGCGCGGGAGAAATTCGGCGCGGCGATCGATAAGACGGTGTTCCCCGGCGTGCAGGGCGGTCCGCTGGTGCACGTGATGGCGGCGAAGGCGGTTTGCTTCCTCGAAGCCATGCAGCCGGAATTCGTGGAATACCAGAAGCAGGTGGTGGCCAATGCGAGCGCGCTGGCGCAGAGCATGATCGACGAGGGCTTCCGCGTGGTCTCGGGCGGCACCGATACTCACGTGATGCTGGTGGACGTCTTCTCCAAAGGCGTGAAGGGCAAGGAGGCCGAAGAGGCGCTGGACCGTGCGCGCATCACGGTGAACAAGAACGCCATTCCCTTCGACATGAACAAGCCGTTCAATCCGAGCGGCATCCGGCTGGGGTCGCCCGCCGTGACCACGCGCGGCTTCAAAGAGCCGGAGATGCGCGAAGTGGGCAAGCTGATTTCCGAGGTGCTGCATCACATCGGGGACGAAGAAGCGCTGGCCTCGGTCCGGCGAAAGGTGGGAGAACTGACGGCGCGTTTCCCGCTGTACAACTGGAAGCTCGACCCGGTCCGGGCCTGAGGAATGGCATTGCACATCGCCATTGACGCCCGGCGCATTCGGGACTTCGGCATTGGCACGTACATCCGGAGCCTGGTGCACGCTCTGGCCTGCATCGACACGAATAACCGTTATACGCTGGTGAGCGGACCGGGCGAAGTGCGCACTCTGGCGGGGCTGCCGGAGAATTTTCATACGGCGATCTACGGCCACGACGATCATCGCGTGCCGGACCATCTCCTGTTCCCGCTATTCCTGCGCGGACTGTCGCCGGACCTGGTGCATATTCCGCTGAATCGCGTTCCGCTGCTCATGATCAAGCCCTACGTGGTGACCATCCACGACATGGCGAATCTCTTTTTCGAAGACGAATCGGGGATCCGGATGCGGCTGCGGCGGTTCCGGTTCCGGCGCGGCCTGGTGCGCGCCAATCGCGTGATCGCCGTGTCGGAAGCCACCAAGCGGGATGTGGAGAATCTGATGGGCGTGCCGCCGCAAAGAATCCGGCGGGTCTACAACGCGCCGGATCCGGAATTCGCGCACGGCTCGGGACCGGGCGAGGAGCGGCAGCGCATTCTGGAGCGGTACCAGATCAACTATCCGTTTCTGTTGTACGCCGGTAACGTGCGGCGGCATAAGAATGTGCCGCGCCTGGTGGAGGCTTTCGCCGTGGTCCGCGAGCAGATGGCCAACCATCCGCAGTACCGGGATTTGCGGCTGGTGATCATCGGCGACACGATTTCGCAATATCCGGAAGTGCGGCAAGCGGTAATCAAGAGCAAGATGGAGCATCAGGTGCGCTTCCTGGGCTTCGTGCCCTTCGAAACGCTGCGCTGCTTTTACGAATCGGCGTCGGCCTTCGTTTTCCCCTCGCGATACGAAGGCTTTGGACTGCCGCCGCTGGAGGCGATGGCGTGCGGCACTCCGGTGGTGACGTCGAACGTCAGTTCGCTGCCGGAGGTGGTGGGCGACGCGGCGATTCTGGTGAAGCCGGAGAACGTATTCGACATCGCGCGCGGAATCCGCGAGGTGCTGCTGGATGAACCGATGCGCAACGAATTGATCCGCAAGGGGCGCGTGCAGGCGGCGCGCTTCAGTTGGGAGCGGACCGCGCGGCAAGTGCTGGAGATCTACACGGAAGCAGTACAGCGGGCTTAGGGCTTTCTCGAGGGGCGACGAAACGGGTCCTGAACAACCTGGTTCCCCCGCTTCGCCCCATTTACGTTGCAAGAAAAATGTGGTATTTTTTCTTGCAGAGCCGGGCGGCCAGAAATGCAGCAATCTGTTGAAAATAGAATAATTAGCCGGATCTATGGGAACGGTAGGGGTTGGGCCTTCTCGCAGGCGGATTTTGCTGATCTCGGCGCCCGTTCGACGATCGATTCTGCGCTACATCGCCGGGAGCGCGAGGGTATCATCCGAAGGGTCATTCGCGGCATCTACGATTACCCCCGCACCAGTAAGGCGCTGGGGGGACCGATGAGCCCCAATGTCGATCAAGTGGCTCATGCGCTGGCTCGGAAGTTCGCCTGGCGTATCCAGCCAGACGGGGCGACGGCTCAGAATCTCCTCGGCCTTTCGACGCAAGTACCCGCGCGGGTCGTGTACCTCTCCGACGGGCCGGACCGTTCCTATACTGTTGGCCGGACCAAACTCGCCTTCCAGCACACGGCCTTGAAGGAGGCCGGTTTCAAATTGCGCGAGAGTCGCCTCATCGTGCAGGCGCTGAAAGCATTCGGCGAAGGCCGGATAACACCCAAAGTCATTACCCAGATCCGCGGGCAGTTCGATTCGTCCCTCCGGCAGCAAATCTTGCACGATACCAAGACGGCCACCGGCTGGGTTTACGCGGCCATTCAGGAAATCGCCAAAGAGGGTGCCAATGGATAAACTGGCGCGGTTGCCGGCGACGGATCGACGTGACATCTTCAGCGAGGCGGCGGCCCGGCTTGGCATCCGGCCAACGATCATTGAGAAAGATTTCTGGGTTTGCGTCGCGTTGAAATTGCTCTTCCAGAAGTCGCGGTTCGCGAAATCCCTGGTTTTCAAAGGCGGGACATCGCTTTCGAAAGCACACGGGCTGATCGAACGCTTCTCCGAAGACATCGACCTGGTCCTCGATTGGACGCTCATCGGTTTCGGCGACGGTCTGAGGAACCCGAGGCGGGATTTCGCTTCCAAAGGCAAGCAGGACCAGTTCAACAAAGAAATGAACCGGCTCGCGGCCGTATACATCGCCGAAACGCTGTGCCCGGAACTGGAAGATCTTCTCCGGGGCGAAGACATCGGCCTCTCGGCAGCCATCGATTTGCATGATCCGCACACGGTCAATATCCGGTATCCCGCGGCCTTTGCAGAAGCCTATATCCGCCCCGAGGTCCGTCTCGAAATCGGCCCGCTTGCCTCATGGGTGCCTTCGGCCATCCATGTGATCCGACCCTATGCTTTCGATGTCCTGCCGGACGTCTTTGAAGACCCGACTTGCGAGGTCTTGGCGATCGCCGCGGAGCGTAGCTTCTGGGAAAAAGCGACCATTCTGCATCAAGAGGCTCATCGGAAGACCCAAATCCCGCAGCGCTATTCGCGTCATTATTACGATCTCTGCAAACTCGCACGGAGCCGCGTCAGACAATCGGCCCTCGCCGATCCAAAACTCTTGGAGGATGTCGTTAAGTTTAAGCAGCGGTTCTATCCCTGCGCCTGGGCCCGGTATGACCTCGCCATCCCGGGCTCGTTGAAACTGCTCCCGGCAGCCCCTTCGCAACTGAAGGACCTGGCACGCGACTACGAAAACATGCAGGTCATGCTGTTCGGAACGCCTCCCGAATTCGGCGAGGTTCTTGACGAACTAAAAGCTCTAGAGGCCGAGATTCACGCATCGGCGCAAAAGTACAAATTGGGCAAGGAATAATCGACAGGCAGCCGCGGAATACCAGGGCCGCGCGCGGCAAATGAACGGAATAGCCCGATCTATCCCGGAGCTCAAGGTTGCTATTGACGTTGTTCTGATGCAGGTCCTCGACTTCCTCGCCTAGATGTGAGACAACACAACGGCCTAGAATTAGGACAACACGAAAGCCTAGTCGAGATACACTAGACCAATTCCGTGTACATGTTTTGTACAAACGGCCTGAGATTTCTACGAACAACGTGGTTCCTGCCTCGCAAATTTTCGGGTCGCATACCTCTGCCCACACTGAAGCAAGTTGTCTCTTTGCGATACAGTTGTATGGAGCTTCACGGAAATTTATTTTTGTAGGGGGGCACGGGAGTTTTGCGTCACTTCACCTGGTCTATTCTTCTCTTGGGATTTTGCGCCGCGAGTATGCGCGCGCAGGGCAATTATGAAGTGCAGGTCTACGGGTCGGAACTGGTCACACCGAAAGCGACCATGGTGGAACTGCACAGCAATTTCACGGTATCGGGCGAAAAGCGGACGCTGGACGGCGTGCTGCCCACCAATCACGCGGAGCACGAGACCGTGGAAATCACGCACGGCTGGAACGAATGGTTCGAGACGGGCTTTTATATTTTCACGAGTATTCAGAACGATGGAAGCTGGTATTACGTGGGCTCGCACATCCGGCCCCGTTTTTCCGTGCCCGAACGGTACAAACTGCCGGTAGGTTTGAGTATTTCTAACGAGATTGGCTGGCAGCGGCCGAATTTTTCCGGCGATACCTGGACGTGGGAGATCCGCCCGATCGTCGATAAGAAAATCGACAAGTGGTATTTCGCCTTCAACCCCACCTTCGACAAATCGTTCCGCGGCCCCGAAAAGGATCGCGGATATGTCTTCTCGCCCAACGTGAAGTTCAGCTACGACGTCACCAAGAAGATCGCCGCCGGCGTCGAATACTACGGGTCGTACGGCCCGGTGACGGGCTTCGATCCGCTGCACGAACAGCAGCAGCAGATTCTGCCTGCCGTGGATGTCGACTTCGGGAAAAATTGGGAGTTCAACTTCGGTGTGGGCGTGGGTGTGACCGGGTCCACGGACCACCTGCTGGTGAAGGGAATCCTGGGCTACCGATTCAACTTTAAGGGCGACAAGAACTGACGCGCTACTCCTTCCAGCGCTACTCTTTCCAGAAGAGTTCGGCATCGCTGCGGCGGACGTAGTTCGCGTCTAACGCCGCGGGGTCGGCGGGCGGAGACTGGAAGGCCACGCGGGCGATGGCAGCGGCGATGGACTGCGGCGCCTGGATCGCGGTGGCCGGCAGCAGCACCAAGTCGAGATCGCCGGTGATGAATTCCATGGGTCCAGCGGGCAGCGTCTCGAGCCACGCGGCAAGCGGTCCCACCGTTTCGGGAATCACGATATTCGCCTCGGCATCGTACACGGCGGCGTAGACTTCCCCGCGGCGCGCATCCAGCAGGACGGCGCGCAGGGGGGCGGCGCCGAACGTAGAGATCGCACACAAATTGGAGACGGCCACGGCGGGCTTGCCCACGGCTTCCGCCAGTCCCTTAATACACGCCAAGCCGACGCGCACTCCGGTGAAAGATCCAGGACCAGCGGACGCGGCGAAGAGGTCCACATCGTTGACCGTCACGCCGTTCCGCTCGAGCAGCGCTCCCAGATGGCCGTAGAGCACGTGGGCGAAGCCCGTGGGCGCGTGCATTGCAGTCTCTTCCAGCAGTTCGCCGCCGCGGGAAAGCGCGATGCTGCCGAATTCCCGAGTGGTGTCCAGCGCAAGAATGAGCGGCTTCACTGGAGCAGGTCGAATCCTTTACTTACCAGATAGACCTTGCCGTACGAGTTCATGCCGTAGACTTTCACCAGCATGGTAGCCGGATAATGGAAAGCCAGCCCGAGTTGCGGCGTGAACGTTCCCTTCTGTCCGGTGGCCAGCACGCGAAAGCCGCGCCGGTCGGCGGTTACTTCGCCGGTCCACAACCACATCATGGAGCGTGTGGCGCGAGTGGCTTTCTTGATGGTGGTGGCAAAGGCCACCGGCTGTCCCACATGCAACGCGTCCTGCTTCGGCTGGACCACGTCAAACGGGATCTTGGGAGGATTCACCTCCACATCCTGCATCTGAATGTCGACGGACTCGAAATAGTACGACTTGTTCATGCTCTGCAGCGTGCCTTCGCGGACCACGTGCAGCACCCAATCGTGAAACTTATCGGGCGGCTCGGCGGTAAAGCGTTCGCCGTGAAATTTCTTGGCTACCATCGTGGTGCCGTCCGCCGGATCCATCCAAATCACATCGTACGTGTGATTCTCCACGGTCAATTCGATAGGGCCGGGCTTTTCGATGTAAACCAGATACTCGGTATCTTCCAGGGCGAGCGCGCGTCCGCCGTCTACGTCGTAGTAGGGTTCCAACTCCCAATGACGCGTGCCGGCCATCAGGTCCCACCATGCGGTCATCGCCTTGGCGCCGGGAGCGCTGAGGTACTGGGCGCCCGTGCCGGAATTGGCATAGGTGACGTACTCGCCGTCCATCGTGGCATTCCACAGGCGGTGGCGGAACACGGCCGGGTCCACATCCTGGGGACTCGTCTTTCCTGCTCCGCTGTCTTCATGTCCGAGATCGACGGCCACCTGCGGCACGGGAAAGAGTTGGTGCTCAATGGCGGCCACGTTATCATCCGCGGTGCCGTACGTGGCGAAGTCTTCCCAGCCATCGTCGAGCAGCGGGGCGGAGGTGATGTGGGCGCCGCTGGACCGGAGGTGGTGGTAGCCATCCATTTCCTTGAGGACACCGCCGAGCTCGTGCAGCAGGGCGCGGCCATCGGGATAGTCTTCGAAATAATCGACAGCCTGCCAGGTAACGTTGGTGGCGGCGTAGCGACCCACCAGGAAGCGGATCATGAGGCGGCGCTCGGCGGCCGTGGGAAAGGCGGTTTCCAGATAGCGGGGACCGCCGCAGAGGATCAGGTCGGCGGTGATGCCCTTGGTATTGAGATATTTCACGCGATCGTCCACGCGCTGAAAATAAGTCAGGTTGGGTTTGCCGTCGGAACTCCAGGGCGAGCCGAGTCCGGGGGCCATCAACAGAAAACGGAGATGGTTGAACTTCTGGGCGGCGCGGGCGTCGGCAATGGCGTGGAACTGGTCGTCTTCGAGCGCCAGCAGGAGCGGCTCGGAAGCGCCCATCCAAAGGTGGGCACGGCGGCTATCGGTGTATGCGAAGTGGTGGACGTTGGCGACCCGGAGGAAGCCCAAAGCGTCAGAGGCGGCGGCAGTGAAATCGCCCTGCTTATCGTTCCATTCAGCGATATTGCTGGTGATGTGCCAGTCCCAATCGCCGGCCTCGGTAGGGGTGAGGCGGACCACCATGCGGCGGCCGCCATCCCAATAGCCAGGTATGGCGTAGGTGCGGTGGCGCGGGGAGCGCAGTTCCAGACGCAGGTCCACGGTAGCGTAAGGATTGGGATGGTTGGCGGCTTCCTTCTCGCTGAGCTCAAATACCATCTCGCAGGGAGAGTATGCCGGAGTGTTGGCGCAAGGCGCGGCGGGGGCGGGCGCCTGGGCCTTCGCCAGGGAGAGCAGAAGCGCGAAAGCCGCACCGCACCATCGTTTCACCATCTATTCTTCTTGTACCACGGTGAAGCGCCACAGGCCGCCGGGCTGCCGCGAAGAACCGATCGGCCCTCTAACAGCCTGCTCGCAGGGCCACCAGTTCGGCCCCCTGCGAGAGAGTTTCATACAAATTCGCGAACATTCTGTCGGAATCGCGCACCTGGCGCAGCGCATTGGTGTACAGGCGGCAGAAGTCCGCCGCGTGCCGGTGTTTCCACACCTCCGCCAATTGGGACAGAGTATGCGTGTGCAGCGACCCCAGCGCGAAACTCTTGGGAAAGCCGTAGCGCAGCGGCACGACCGATCCATCGTCTTCAATCACCAGCGGGGAAAGAATCTCGCCCAGGCTGCGGCGGCCGTTTTCAAAATCCCTCAGCCAGTCCGCGACCGCATCGGGTTTCACCGGCAATTGATAGCGATTGAGCGCGTCGAAATGGATCATGAGCTTGCCGCGAAAAATTTCGCGGAGGCATTCGACTACCATCCACGCAGTCCCGGTCTGCTGGTCGGCCAGCACCTGGCCCGGCATCTCGTCACACGCGCGGCCGGATTCGTCCAAAGGGTGGACCTGGAGCATGGTAGCGCCCTGATGCACCGCGAAATCGGCCACCCATTCCAGGTCGGGTAGATTCTCGTTCGTCAAAGTAAACACGAAGGCGAACGGGATGCCGGCCTGCCGCACCAGGTTTAGGCGCGCCTCCATCCGGTGAAAGGCCCGGTCGGAACCGCGCAGCCGATTGTGCCGCTCCGGCGTGCCGTCCAGACTGACCGCAATCATATCCACCAGGTAGCGTAGATCGTGCATCTTTCGCTCGGTGATGATGGTTCCGTTCGTTACCAGTGTGGTGATCATGCCGTGGCGATGGGCGCGGCTGCAAATGGATTCCAAGTGCGAATAGAGCAGCGGCTCTCCTCCTGAGACGCTGAGCACGTTGTATCCCAGACTCGCCGCATCGCTTACGGCGTTCAACAGGAGCGGGGCGCCCAGTTCGCTCCGCTCACGGGGACCCGAAGACGAATAGCAGTGTAAACAACGCAGATTACAGCGACGGGTAGGGTGAATTTGCAGAATTCGGACATCTGGGCCAGTGAGTGTCATCGGGTCTCCTTGGGAAATGAGAGTTACTCCGCGATCCGGCCCATGTTGACCTGCACCAGAATGCCTTCGGGCGCAAGAATCCCGTACGGGAACAGGCGGATCATGCCGCTCATGGTCGCGGCTTCTTCCAGGAAGGCGTTGAAGCGCGGCGGAAGCGGATACGGAAAGCGAAAAGTGGGGCAGGTGTCGTCGCCCGGATCGAAGCCGGTCTTCGACACCGTTTCCCCCGACGTCGCGGCGGCCACCTCCACCAGTCGCGCGACTTGTTCCTTAGAGGCGCGCTTCAGCAGGCGCTGAACGGTGGGGTCGAAATTCGTTTTAGCGGTGATCGGTGTTGCCATTTTGTCCTCCGAAGCGCCTCTGTTGGGCGCTTTCAGTGAATGGTGAAGCGGACTGGCTTTTCGTTGCAAAAAATTTGGCGCTGTATAATCGACACTGTGCAGCGTCAGAGTTTTGACGCTCTTTATCTGGAGCGTCTGGCTAACGGCGACAATGAGACCGAGCGTGATTTTGCTGCGTATTTTGGCGAGCTTCTCACCATCAAACTGCGGCCGCGCCTGCGCTCCGTGCATTTGATCGAGGACGTCAAACAGGAGACTTTTCTCCGTGTTTTCAAGGCGCTGCGACAGAAGGGCACAATCGCCAATCCGCAGGCGCTGGGCTCGTTTGTCAACTCCGTCTGCAATAACGTGCTGTTCGAGCTCTACCGTGCCGTCTCCCGCATCGCCGATCCGCCCGAAGATCGCCCCTCTGAAGACGTGGACGCCGAAACCGAACTCGTCAATGCCGAAGACCGCGTCCGCGTCCGCGCCGTGCTGGCGGAAATGCCGGAAAAGGACCGCACGATCCTGCGCTGGCTCTTCTTCGACGGCCGCGACAAGAACGCCATCTGTACCCACCTGGGCGTCGACCGCGAGTATCTCCGCGTCCTGGTCCATCGCGCCAAGCAGCGCTTCCGCACCGATTACCTGAAGCGAGAAAAAGGCGCATAGCCGCTGGCCGCCTTCTCTTGTCTCCTCTTCTCTGTCTCCTCCTTCCTTCTTGACTCCCCGCCGCTTCCCTGCTTAACTATAGTTAAGTCCGATGAGCATGGCAGGCCAGTTGCGCTCCAACGACCACTCCCTGGCGGATGTCCATGCCAGCGTGGGCACGGGGCAAGTCTCGTTCTGGAAGCGCATGTTTGCCTTCGCGGGACCGGCCTACCTTGTCAGCGTCGGCTACATGGACCCCGGCAACTGGGCCACGGACCTTGAGGGCGGGGCGCGCTTCGGCTATCGCCTCCTCTGGGTGCTGGTCATGTCGAACGCCATGGCCATCCTGCTGCAGACGTTGAGCGCCCGCCTGGGAATCGTCTCCGGGCGCGACCTGGCTCAGGCCTGCCGCGAAACCTACCCGCGTCGCATCAACATGGTGCTTTGGGGCCTTTGCGAGGTCGCCATCGCCGCGTGCGATCTGGCCGAAGTGCTAGGCGCGGCCATCGGCCTGAATCTGCTGTTCCACCTTCCGCTGCTGTACGGCGTGCTGATCACGGCGGCCGACACTCTGCTGGTGCTCTGGTTCCAAAGCTTCGGCATCCGCATGATCGAAGCCTTTGTGCTGTCGCTGATCGCCGTCATGGCGGCCTGCTTCTGCATTGAGATCTTCTGGGCGAAACCGGGCTGGGGCGAGATGGTCACCGGACTGGTCCCGCGACTGAATGGCGAAAGTCTGTACATCGCTATCGGCATTCTGGGCGCTACGGTGATGCCGCACAATCTCTACCTGCATTCCGCGCTGGTGCAGACCCGCAATATCGGGCAGACCGAGGCTGCCAAGCGCACGGCCTGTCGCTACAATCTGATCGATTCGGTGGTGGCGCTGAACGGCGCCATGTTCGTGAATACCGCAATCCTGGTGCTGGCTGCGGCGGTCTTCTTCCGGCGGGGCATCATCGTCACGGAGATCCAGCAGGCGCAGGTGCTGCTGGTGCCGCTTTTGGGGACCAGCGTGGCCGGCGTGATCTTCGCCGTGGCGCTGCTCTGCTCGGGCCAATCTTCCACGCTCACCGGGACGCTGGCCGGCCAGGTGGTGATGGAAGGCTATCTGAACTTCCGCATGCGGCCCTGGCTGCGCCGTCTGATCACGCGGTCGCTCGCCATCGTTCCGGCCGCCCTCACCATCTACATTGCGGGCGACCAGGCCAGCTTCGGCCTCATCATTTTGAGCCAGGTACTGCTGAGCATGCAACTGCCGTTCGCCATCATTCCGCTGATCCACTTCACCAACGATCGCGCGCGCATGGGGGCCTTCGCCAATCGCGCCTGGGTGCGCGTGCTGGCGTGGACCACAGCGCTCATCGTGGTGGGCCTGAATATCCTGCTGGCAATCCCGGTGATTTCCGGCTGGCTGGTCGCCGCCGGCCCCTGGAAGCCGCTGGTCTGGGCGCTCACCGTGCCTACGGGAATCGGTTTGCTGGTGCTGCTGGCGTTTGTTACCTTTGAGCCGATGATGACGCGCCGCAAGCTCGGCATGGCGCCGGTCACGGTGCCGGAGACGACCGCCGCCGAAGCCGCCGCCGTGCCGCGATACCACAGCATCCTGGTGCCGCTCGACCATACCGAGCTGGACCAGTTGGCCATCAATCACGCCGCCGCGATGGCGCGGATCTACGGAGCCAAGATTTTCCTGCTGCACGTGGAGGAGGGCGTCACCAGCCAGATTTACGGAGGCGCATCGGCAACCGCCGAAGTGGAGTTGGGCCAGCAGTATCTGGACCGCATCGCGCAGGCGCTCAAGGAGCAGGCGATTGCGGTGGAAACCAGCATCTCCCATTCCACCTCCCCTACTCGGGAAATCATTCGTTATGCCCGTGAGGTGAAGCCCGACCTGGTGATCATGGGGGCGCACGGCCACGGAGGCCTGAAGGACCTGATTTTCGGTAACACGATCAACCCCGTGCGCCACCATCTGACGGTGCCGATGCTGATCGTGAGGCCGGGGAAGACCTGACTGGGGCGGGGTGTCCCAATAGCGTGTCCCAGGGATACACCGCCCAACCCCATAAACCTAGCTAAGCCTTTTTATTTCAGTCGGATTACATTGGTATAAGAGGTGCTTTTTAAAACATCGTGAAGCGCGCACTTCAAATTGCAGCCGTTCTAACCTCCTGTTGGTTGCCGCTCCAATCCGCCACTTTGGAGCGGCTTAGCCTCAACGACATGGCCGCGAAATCCAGCGTCATTGTGCGCGCCAAGGTTCTGGACTCCTCGGCGTCCTACACGGGGCAGTTCATCTACACCCATTACAAGCTGCAGGTGACCGAGCGTTTGAAAGGGTCGATGGTGACCGAGATGGCCGTCCGCGGCGGAGTTGCCGGAGGCATGCAGCAGATTGTCCCGGGCGCCCCGCGCTTCAATAAGGGCGACGAGTACGTCTTCTTCCTGTGGACCGGCAAAGATGGCTTGAACCAGGTGATCGGGTTGACTCAGGGTATGTTTTCCGTGAGCGGGGATGGCAGCGCGAACCCGTCCATCACGCGCAACGCCAGCCACGAACTGATGCTGGATTCCAAAACGGGCCGCCCG
>DASZMZ010000017.1:0-4340 GCA_035551455.1 Candidatus Sulfopaludibacter sp. | reverse complement strand
CATCTGGGCATCCCCATGAAGGATGCTCGCGTGGTGGTGCAGGGCTTCGGCAATGCCGGCTCCATCGCCGCCCAGCTCTTCCACGAAGCCGGCGCTAAGGTACTCGCCGTCAACGACACCCGCGGCTGCATCTGCAATCTCAAGGGCCTCGATATCCCGGCAGTCATCGCCTTCAAGAACCGTACCGGCACCGTTGTTGGCTTCCCCGGCGCCGACTCCATCAAGCCGGCGGAACTGCTCGCGCTCGAGTGCGAAATCCTGGTCCCCGCGGCCCTCGAAAACGCCATCACCGCCGAGAATGCCCACACCATCCAAGCCCACATCGTGTCGGAAGCCGCCAATGGACCCGTGACTCCCGAAGCCGACCGCATCCTGGATGAGAAGGGCGTCTTCCTGATTCCCGATATTCTCTGCAACGCCGGCGGCGTTACCGTATCTTATTTCGAATGGGTGCAGGACGAAAACCATCTGTTCTGGGACGAGCAGGATGTCAACACCCGTCTGGAGAAGGTCATGACCCGCGCCTTCCATGACGTGCTCAAGATCCACCTCGATCGCAAGGTCAATATGCGGCTCGCCGCCAATATGCTGGGCGTCGGCCGCGTGGCGGAAACCAGCCGCGTCCGCGGTCTCTATCCGTAAAGTCGCTAAAACCCGGACCGCGGCATCGGCGCCGCGGCCCGCTTTTCTGCTTCACAACCCCTCCTCGTTCCGTGTTCAAATAAGAGGTCAGTAAAACCAATGGCATTCAAAGGCGTAGACTATTTCTGCGTCGACTCGCTGTTCAATGAACAGGAGTTGATGGTCCGGCAGACAGCCCGGCGGTTCGCCGAAGAGCGCATCCTGCCCCTCATCCGCGATTGCTTCCGCGACGCGCGTTTCCCCTCCGAACTGATTCCAGAGATGGCCGAACTCGGCTTCTTCGGCGCCAACCTCGAAGGCTACGGCTGCGCCGGCATGAGCAATGTAGAGTACGGCCTGATCATGCAGGAACTGGAGCGAGTCGATTCCGGCGTCCGCTCTTTCGTTTCCGTGCAGGGCGCGCTGGTGATGTACCCCATTCATAGCTTCGGCTCCGAAGAACAGAAGCAGAAGTGGCTGCCGCGACTGCAAAGCGGCGCGTCCATCGGCTGTTTCGGCCTCACCGAGCCGGATTTCGGATCCAACCCCGCCGGCATGCGCACCACCGCCCGGCGCGATGGCGATAGCTGGATCCTAAACGGCGAAAAGACCTGGATCACCAATGGCGGCGTGGCCGACCTCGCCATCGTCTGGGCCCGCGCCCCCGAGGGCATCGTCGGTTTCCTGGTGGAGCGCGGCACTCCCGGCTACACCACCAGCGATATCCACGGAAAATGGAGCATGCGCGCCTCGGTCACCTCCAGCCTGGCCTTCGCCGATTGCCGTGTGAGCGAGCAGGACCGGCTGCCTGGAGCCCGTGGTTTGAAGGCCCCCCTCTCCTGCCTGTCCCAGGCCCGCTATGGAATAGGATGGGGAGTCATCGGCGCTGCCATGGATTGCTACGAAACCGCGCGCCAGTATTCCATCCTGCGCAAACAGTTCGACGACCGGCCCATCGCCTCCCACCAGCTTGTGCAGGAGAAGATCGCCTGGATGATCACCGAAATCACCAAGGCCCAGCTCCTCGCCGTCCAGGCCGGCCGTCTTAAGGACCAGAAGAAACTCGATCCGGCGCACATCTCCATGCTCAAGCGGAACAACGTCGCCATTGCCCTCGATTGCGCCCGCCTCAGCCGCGACCTGCTCGGCGCCAATGGAATTACCGACGAATACCCCATCATGCGTCACCTCATGAACCTAGAAACCGTCAAGACCTATGAGGGGACTGACCACATTCATGCGCTCGTCATCGGCGAACGAGCCACCGGAGTGGCGGCCTACAAATAAACCCGCAGGGGACCGAATTAAATCATGCTTCTTTACGCACTCACGATCCTGGTAAGCGCCTTCCTTTTGTTCCAGGTGGAACCGGTGATCGCCAAAATCATCCTCCCCTGGTTCGGTGGTTCGGCGGCCGTCTGGACTACCTGCCTTTTGTTTTTTCAACTGGCGCTTTTGCTCGGATACCTGTATGCCCATGCCCTGGTCCGCTACTTCCGGCCCCGCATGCAGATGCTGATCCACCTCGTGCTGCTGCTGGCCAGCGCTTTGGTGCTACCTATCTACCCCGCCGATTCCTTGAAGCCGTCCGGCACGGGCGATCCCATCCTCGGCATTCTCGCCCTACTGGCGCGCACCGTCGGTATCCCCTACTTTCTGCTCTCCACCACCGGACCCCTTTTGCAGGCCTGGTACGCCCGCCGCTACAAAGGCGCTGTCCCCTACCGGCTGTATGCCCTGTCCAATGCCGGCTCCATGTTCGCCCTCTTGAGTTATCCGGTCCTGTTCGAACCCGTGTTCGGCACACACCGGCAAGCCTGGATCTGGACCCTTTCCTACGGCGTCTTCGTGCTCCTCTGTGCCTTCACGGCGTTCCGCTCCGGCAGCGCGCCCAACCAATTGCACGATGAGTCGGCCGAACCGGTCACGCCTCCCGGACCCGGTCTTTACGTTCTTTGGATCGCCCTGCCCGCGGTGGCGTCGGCCCTGCTGCTCGCCATCACCAATCACCTCTCGCAGAATGTCGCCGCCATTCCCTTCCTCTGGATCCTGCCGCTCAGTCTCTACCTGCTCAGTTTCATCCTGTGCTTCGAAGGCAGCGGCTGGTACAAACGTTTTCCCTACGTGCCGCTCCTGGCCGTGGCCATTGGATCCATGGCCTACTCTTTGGGTATCGACGCCACCGGCAATTTGAGAATCGAAGTCCTGGTGCCGCTCTTCGCCCTCGGCCTGTTTACGGTCTGCATGGTCTGCCATGGCGAACTGGCGCACCTCAAGCCGCATCCCCGCTATCTCACTCACTTCTTCGTGATGATCTCGGTGGGTGGCGCGCTGGGCGGAATTCTCGTCGGCCTGATTGCGCCCTACGTCTTCAACGGCTTCTATGAATTGCCGCTCGGTTTGGTAGTCTGCGCCATCCTGACTGTCATCGTTTTGAAACGCGATAAGGACCTCGAATGGTTCCGCAACTGGCAGCAGCCCGCCTTCATTGCCGCCGTGGCGCTCACTATCGGCCTCACGGTTTACACCGCGGTCCAGCTCCGCAATTTTCAGAAGGGCGCACGCGTCATGGTGCGCAATTTCTACGGAGCGCTCAAAGTAAAAGATAGCGGTCCCAAGACCGACCTCGACGCTACCCGCAGCCTGACTCACGGCACCATCAATCACGGCGAGCAGTATCTCAACCCCGTGCGCCGCGATCTGCCTACTACCTATTACGGACCGAATACCGGAGTGGGCATCGCCATCCGCGATAAGAATAAGAGCCACGCCGTCCGCATCGGAGTGATCGGCCTCGGTACCGGCACGATCGCCGCCTACGGCCGCCTGGGCGACCTGGTCCATTATTACGAGATCAACCCGGTGGTGCTGCGCCTGGCCCACAGCCAGTTTTCGTATCTGGACGATTGCCGCTGCCAGACCGAAGTCACCATGGGGGATGCCCGCCTTTCGCTCGAGCGCGAAGATCCGCAAAACTTCGACGTGTTGGCCGTGGACGCCTTTTCCAGTGATTCCATCCCCGTCCACCTGCTGACCCGCGAGGCGATGCAACTGTACTTCCGCCACCTCAAGCCGGACGGCATCCTGGCGATTCACATCTCCAACCGATATCTCGATCTGCAACCCGTCGTGCAGGGAGAAGCCAAAGCTACCGGCCATATCGCTCGCCTCGTCGATACAGACGATGACGATTCGCAGGACGTTTTCGGCGCCACCTGGGTCCTGGTGGCCAACCCTACTCCGGGTTTCGACTCCGAAATTCTGGAGAATTCCACTGACATCGAGTCAAAAAGGCACGTCCGATTGTGGACGGACGATTACAGCAACCTTTTCCAAATCCTGAAATAGTTGTAAGCTAATAGTGACCGCGTCCACATCTCTGGTCTCCGAAACAGAGATGCGTATCTGTTATTCCGCTTGGTGATGTTGTATTATCAAGCTGGCTGAGGACTATCATGGACGCTGCCAAAACCACTCTCAAAAACATTGCTCTTCTTCTAGCGGTATCGCTACTCTTCCTGACGTCGTGGAGTGCGAAGGCCGATACGCCTGTCGCCATCACTACCTGCGGGTCAGTCTCATTCTCCGGGATCGGGACGCAATGCAATATCGCGACCACCGGCGGCACCTTTTCCTACACCACATCCATCGCCTATAACGACAGCACCACAGGTTGGCTCGGCATCAATCCCGGTTCGGGAACGGTGAGTCAGAGCGGC
>DASZMZ010000016.1:0-18869 GCA_035551455.1 Candidatus Sulfopaludibacter sp. | reverse complement strand
ATCTTTTTCACCGCCGAGACACCGAGGCGCCGAGGAGAAAGGATCGCCCCGATTTCCACCACAGGTAACGGGGTCACGCGCGCCTCCTCCTGTCTCCTGACTTCTGACTCCTGCCTCCTTCTTACGGGATGATCACCGTGCCGTCGAGGGTCCGGTCCGTCCCGTAAGCGCCGCCATTCCTGGGCTCGGTAATCGGATACTTCGCCGCCATCTCTTCATTGATATCGATCCCCAGACCCGGCCGGTTGCTGCCGTACATGTAGCCCTTCCGGATCTCCGCCGTGCCGGGCATCATCTCGTGGACCTGCGGCGGGAAATGGTTCTCCTCCTGGATGCCGAATGCGGAGCTCGAAATGTCCACGTGGTAGGCCGCCAGTTGGTTGACCGGATCGTTCTCGCCGCCCTCCTGGAATGCCGTCTTCACGCCGAAGACCTCGCAAAGAGTCGCGATCTTCTTCGCCTGCGTGATCCCGCCGATCGCCGTCACGCGCGTGCGGATGAAATCGATGGCATGGTCGGCAATCAGCGGGTAATACTCGGCGGGATTCGAGAAGACCTCGCCCACAGCCTGCGGCGTGGCGCAAACTTTCCGCACTTCGCGGTACCAGTTCAGATGCTCGGGACCCAGCAGGTCTTCCACAAAAAACATGTGGTACGGTTCCATCTTCTTCGCGAACAAAACGGCGTTGGCGCCGGTCAGGTGGGAATGGACGTCGTGAATCAGCTTGGGAGCGAAGCCCACCTTTTGGCGGACATAGTCGAATACCGGCGGGATGGTTTCGACATACAGGTCCTCATCGAAGGCCTGACCCTGATAGCCGCCCTCGGCGCGGTTGCCCTGGCCGGCGGGAATAAAGCCGCCGCCGCCGTATCCGCCTTCGCCGTACTGGAGGCGGATGTGCCGGAAGCCGTTCTCCATGCTCTTGGTCACCACCTCCGCCGCCTGTTCTTTGGTGCGGCCGGAGACATGGTCATAGCAGGCTACGGCGTCGTGAGCGCGGCCGCCCAGCATTTCGTAAACGGGCATGCCGCCGCGCTTGCCTTTGATATCCCAAAGGGCTTCGTCCATGGCGGCAAGCGCCTTATTGTTGACCGGACCGCCGCGCCAGTAGGTCTTGTAATTGGCGCTCTGCCACAGGTCCTCGATGCGGTCGGGGTCCTTACCGATCAGCCACGGTTTCAGATGCTTCTCCAGGGCCGAAATCACCGCCTGCGTCTGGTAGTTGTCATTGGCCGAACCGATGCCGTAGAGTCCGGGTTCGCTGGTAATGATCTTTAGAAAGACCCAGCGATAATTGCGGCCTCCGCTGGTGGTAATGACCTTCACGTCCTTGATGGTCAGAGGAGGCAGGCCCTTCAGGCGGCTGGAGTAGTCGTCGGCAGCCGCGGCGGTCATGACGGGGGCTGCCAGCAGGGATTTGAAGAAGCTTCTGCGTTGCATGTCGTTGACTATATCGCCGTGGCTGTCTGGAGACAACGTTAGGCCGCGTAACGTTGGGTAGCTACTGAGATTCCGCGGCTCAAACCTTGCGGAGACCGGCTGCGTCCACGATCATGGAATCATAGGGTCTCAGGATACATTCATGAAATTCGCAGGCAGGTCTTTATTCATTCTCGCGGCGGCACTCGCCCTTTCCGCGGCCGGTCCGGCGTCGGACCCCACCAAACTGGTGAACGAGTTCATCGGCACCGGCGGCCACGGCCATACCCATCCTGGCGCCACCTTGCCGTTCGGCATGGTGCAGCTGGGCCCGGACACCTATAACGATACCTGGGACTGGTGCTCGGGCTACCACTATTCCGATAGCTCGATCATGGGCTTCAGCCATACCCACCTGAGCGGCACGGGGATCGGCGACATGCTGGATGTGCTGGTGATGCCCGGAACCGGCGCGGTGAAGACGGTGCCCGGCACGCGGGAGAAGCCCGAAGAAGGCTACCGCTCGCGCTTCTCGCACGCCGAGGAAAAGGCCGAGCCCGGCTACTACTCAGTGATGTTGAAGGACTATGGGATTCAAGCCGAACTGAGCGCCACGGCGCGCGCCGGGATCCACAAGTACACTTTCCCGCAGAGCGACACCAGCCACTTCATTGTGGACCTCACGCACGTCTACGGCGGCCCGAATCGCGTGCGCACCGCGACTCTGGAATTTCGCGGCAACGACACGCTGGTGGGCGGCCGCACCGTAAACGGCTGGGCGCGCGGACGGCAGATCTATTTCGCCATGAAGTTCTCCAAACCCTTCCAATCGCAGGAAGTGGTGGAGGGGCGGAAGGCCGTGATTCACTACACCACGTCGAAGGGCGAGGTGATTTATGTGAAGACCGGAATCTCCTCGGTGAGTATCGAGGGTGCGATGCAGAATCTGGATCGCGAGATTCCGGCTTTCGATTTCGCGGCGGTGCGGCAGGCGGCGCACGCGGCGTGGCAGAAGGAACTGTCGAAACTCGCGGTGGAAGGCGGCGACGCCAAACAGCGCGCAATTTTTTATACGGCGCTGTACCACACCATGGCGGCGCCCACGCTGTATGACGACGTGGACGGCCAGTATCGCGGCATGGACGGGCAGGTGCACAAACTGCCTGCCGGTCAGCACAACTACAGCACGTTCTCGCTCTGGGACACGTATCGGGCCGAGCATCCTCTGTTCACGCTCATGGAGCCGGAGCGCGTTACGGAGTTCGTCAATTGCCTGATTCGCATGTCGGAAGAGAGTCCCGCGGGCATGCCGGTCTGGCCGCTCCAGGGCTACGAGACCGGCACCATGACGGGATACCATTCGGCGTCGGTGATTGCCGAAGCGGCGGTGAAGGGCTTCAAAGGCATCGACTTCGCCCGCGCCTACGGACCCATGCGCAAGCGCGCCTTGGAAGATGATTTCCGCGGACTGGGCTACTTCCGCAAGCTGGGCTATATCCCGAGTGACAAGGTCTCCGAATCGGCCACGCGCACCCTGGAATACAGCTACGACGCCTGGGCTGTCGCTCAGGTGGCCAAGATCCTCGGCAAGAGCGACGATTACGAAAAGCTGATCGAGCAGTCCAAGAATTATCGCCATCTGTTCGATAAGAGCGTGGGCTTCATCCGTCCCAAGCTGGAGAACGGCGAGTGGGCGCCGGGCTTCGATCCCACCATGACGGGCACGACCAAGAAGTGGCGCGATTTCACCGAGTCGAATTCCTGGCAAGGGACTTGGGCGGCGCAGCACGAGCCTGAGGAGTACATCGACCTGTTGGGCTCGGCGCAGGCCTTCGTCAAGAAGTTGGACGACCTGTTCACCGTGAAGGTGGAGATCAAGGGCGAGGTGCCCGCGGACATGACCGGACTGGTTGGAATGTACGCGCACGGCAACGAGCCCAGCCATCACGTGGCGTACCTTTATGATTACGCCGGCGCACCCGCCAAGACGCAGGAACGCGTGCGCGACCTGTTGGATCATCAGTACGACAATCAGCCCGACGGCCTCGCGGGCAATGAGGATTGCGGACAGATGTCGGCATGGTACGTCATCAGCGCGCTCGGGTTTTACGCGGTGAATCCGGCCAGCGGAAATTACGCTTTCGGCAGTCCGCTCTTCGATAAGGTCACGGTGGACATGGGCGGTAATCACCATCTGACGATCGAAGTGAAACGCTCGTCGCCGTCGGACAAATACATTCAGTCGGTGACGCTGAACGGAAAGCCCTACGACAAATTCTGGTTCAGCCACGCTGCCATCGCACAGGGCGGAAGCCTCGTGTTCAAGATGTCCGCCAAAGCGAAGCAGTAGCTGTCAGGTCGCGTTTCGTCTGTTGTGGATGGGCCAGCAGCCCGGCCCTAAGATCCTCCGTGCTTCCTCAGTGTCCTCCGTGCCTCCGTGGTGAGGTATATGTATCCGGGGGGAGGAGGTTTTTCGACCCCGTCTTACAACGGAAATTCCTCGCGGACCAGCGCCGTGGCATCGGCGGCCGTCTGGATTCGGCCTTCGAGCTGCGCGTCTTCCACAGCTGACAGAATTTGCGTAAAGCGCGGACCGGGATGGTAGCCCAGTGCAATCAGATCGGCGCCGGTCAGCAGGCGCTCGGGTTGCAAGTGGTGCACCGAAAACTCCGCGAGCTTCGCCTGGGCCAGTTGATAATTGTCCAGATTCTTATTGCTGGACAGCACGTCGAGGCGGTGCAACTCCAGATGCTCCTCGAATGACGGCATGCGCAGGAAGCGCTTCAAGGTGCTCTCGCGCATGTGGGCCAGATCCTTGAACTTCATGTGATTGGCCACCAGGGCTTCCACCTGCTCCATTTCGTCGCGCGAAAAGCGCAACCGATTCAGAATGACGTGGGTCAACTCCACGCCCTTTTCCACGTGGCCGTCGAAGCGAATCCGGTCCGCCACCCGGAACGTGGGCGGCTTGCCGACATCGTGCAACAGCGCGCCTAACGCCAGAGTGAGCGTGGGATGCTCCAGGCCTTCCAGCAACATCATGGTATGCACCCAAACGTCGCCTTCCGGATGATACTGTGGCGGCTGTTCCACGCCCTTCATCGCCGCCACTTCCGGCAGAATGTGCGCCAGCATGCCGCTGGTGTCCAGCAACTCAAAGCCGCGCCGCGCCCCGCCTTCAGTCAGGATCCGCGAAAGTTCGTCGCGCACCCGTTCCGCCGCTACCTTAGCGATCAAGCCGTGGTGCCGCTGCATGGCCGCAAACGTAGGCGGATCGATCGCGAAGTTTAGCCGGGCCGCGAAACGCACGGCGCGCAGCAGCCGCAGGTAGTCCTCTCCGAAGCGGGTGTCGGGATCGCCGATGGCCCGCACTACCCGCTTTTCCAGATCGGCGCGGCCTTCCACGTAATCGAGAATCTCCCCGCTGTCGGGATCCATCATCAGCCCGTTGATGGTGAAGTCGCGGCGCAGCACGTCCTGCCGCGGATCGTTCTCAAAGTGGACGGCGCCCGGACGGCGGCCGTCTTCGTAATCGTGATCGCTGCGGAAGGTCGCCACCTCCACCTGATGGAAGACGTCGCGCACCAGGACCACGCCGAAACTGGCGCCCACCCGCCCCGACCGGGGAAACAGGTCCATGATGCGGTCGGGCCGTGCGTCCGTCGAAATGTCGAAATCCTTGGGCTTTTCGCCCAGAATCAGGTCGCGCACACAGCCGCCGACCAGGTACGCCTGATGACCCGCTTGGCGGAGTTTCCGAATGGTCGCGCGCGCCAGTTCTTCAGAGTCCATTCGACCCAGTGTCTCCTATCCACATGCTAATATGTGATTGCCGAACTCTTCCCAGAGGCGGGGGACCCACTACGTGGGGCGCAGTCCTGAATCAGGACGGAGTACTTCTAAGCTCTAGCCCGTCAGCTAACCTCGCAGGCGTATTTGGAAGTCACCGAAGTCTGGTGATTCGAGGAGAACCTAAGTGTCGTCCCCACAGCGGCCGGCCACGGTGAAAGTGGTTGTTGCCACCACCGTGATGCTGTCCTTCATTTCCTTCTGGCGGGCAGCCGCCATTGTACTCAGCGATCTGGCGTCGTCCGCGTACTACGTCGGCGGCATCGCCGAGCACGCCATCGGAAAATCAGCTCCCTGGTTCATTCTGGCCATCATGCTGTTTTCCTACGCCGTGCGCGCCATCTACATCGAGAGCTGTTCGATGTTCGTCCGCGGCGGCGTGTACAAGGTGGTCCACGAGGCCATGGGCGGGACGCTCGCCAAGTTTTCCGTCTCAGCACTGATGTTCGACTACGTGCTGACCGGCCCCATCAGCGGCGTCAGCGCGGGGCTCTACCTCGGCGGCTTGATCAACGAAATCGGCGACCACATGAAGCATGGCGGTCCGCACGTCTATCCGCCCTACTTTGCAGCCGCCTTCGCCGCTGTCGTGACCCTGTATTTCTGGCGCAAGAACATCATCGGCCTGCACGAATCCAGCGAAAAGGCCCTGCGCATCATGCAGATCACCACCGTGATGGTGGTGATCCTGATTGTCTGGTGCATCGCCACCATTCTGAAGAACGGTTACAACCCGGTGCCGCTGCCTGTGCCGGCCAATCTCCACTTCGACCCCAGCGCGCTGGGCTGGCTGAAGGGCACACTGGCCCCCTCGATCACCTTTATCGCCATCCTGATCGGCTTGGGCCATTCCCTGTTGGCCATGAGCGGCGAGGAGAGTTTGGCGCAGGTCAATCGCGAAATTGCGCATCCCAAGCTGAAGAATCTGGAGCGCGCCGGCTTCGTAATTTTCATCTACAGCATGATGTTCACGTCGCTGGTATCCTTCTTCGCCGTGATGATCATACCGGACGGACCGCGCCAGGGTTTTCTGGACAACCTGATCGGCGGCCTTTCCATGTACCTGATCGGTCCGCTTCCGGTGCGGCTGCTGTTTCACGGCTTCGTGGTGCTGGTGGGCACACTGATTCTGGCGGGCGCGGTCAATACGGCCATCATCGGCTCCAATGGCGTCCTCAATCGCGTGGCGGAAGACGGCGTGCTGCCCGACTGGTTCCGCCATCCCCACGTGAAGTTCGGCACCACGTCACGCCTCATCAATCTGATTGTCGGACTGCAATTGCTGACGATTCTGATCAGCCGCGGCAACATGGAAATGTTGGGGGAGGCTTATGCCTTCGGCGTGGTCTGGAGCTTCGCCATGAAGTCGCTCTCGGTGCTGGTGCTGCGCTATAAACAGCCGGGCAACCGCGAATGGAAGGTGCCGCTGAATTTCCACATCGGCAAAACGGGGATTCCGCTGGGACTGATGATGATCACCGTGGCGCTCTTCGCCCTGGCCGTGGTCAACGTGCTTACCAAGAAGACGGCCACTATTTCCGGCGTCACCTTTACCATCATCTTCTTCATCATTTTCGAGTGCTCCGACATTTACAATCGCAAGCGCAAAGCGACGCATGAGCAGGACCTTGAGAAATTCCGCCTCGACACCCGCTCCGACATTTCGGCGGCCACTTGCAGCGTGCGTCCGGGGAACGTGCTGGTGGCGGTGCGCAATCCTCACCGGCTGCAGCATCTGGCCCGCATTCTGGCCAAGACGGACATGCGCAAGATGGACATCGTGGTCCTCTCCGTCCGTCACGTGACGCAGGCCGGCAGCGGCGAACATGGCCTGGATGCCGGGCAGCTTTTCACCGAAGACGAGACACAGGTCTTCACCCGCGTGGTTTCGCTGGCGGAGAAGGCCGGCAAGCACGTGGAACTGATGGTGGTGCCCGGGGCCGACCCGTACGGGGCGGTGGTGCAGACTGCGGCGCTGTTGCAATCCTCCCGGATCGTGATGGGACTTTCGCCCAAGCTGACACCTTCGGAACAGGGCGCGCAGGTGGGCCGTTTTTGGGAGCAGCTTCCCGAGCCCCGGCCCTCGCTCTCGTTGGAACTTGTCCTGGAGAATCAGAAGGATGTGGTGTTCTTCAACCTGGGTCCGCATCCGCCCCGGCTCTGGCCCGAGGACATCGAACTGGCCCACCGGCTCTGGCTGGAACTCAGTGAAAAAGGGCCTGGACACAAGCTGCACCACCGGGACATTATCGGAGTGGCGCTGCGGCGCATGAGCGAAGAGTTGCACTCGGACCGGTCTCACGAGGTGGTGACTGACGTGCTGCGGGAAGTCGCGGGCGGCAGCAGTCATGGCCATGCGGCTTCCGATTCCTAATCCGCCAACGGGAAGGCTCCAACTCGTGCTTTAATAGGCTGCGTATGCCTTCGGACGCAGGACGATCCTCGGCGGCTAAAGTAGTCGTTGCCACAACTGTAGCATTATCATTCATATCCTTCTGGCGGGCCGCCGCCATCGTTCTGAGCGACCTGGCATCTTCGGCCTTTTATGCCGGCGGTATCGCCGAACACGCCATCGGAAAGAGCGCCCCCTGGTTCATTCTGGGCGTCATGTTGTTCAGCTTCGCGGTACGTTCCGTATACATGGAATCCAGCAGCATGTTCGTCCGCGGGGGCGTGTATGTGGTGGTGCGAGACTCCATGGGTCCGTTCGTGGCGCGGCTCTCGGTATCGTCGCTGATCTTCGACTACATTCTTACCGGCCCCATCAGCGTGGTCAGCGCCGGCCAGTATATGGGCCACCTGATCAACGAGATTTCCGACCTAAATCATCTGCACTGGCAGATTTCACCGGCATGGTTCGCCGCCGGCTTCGGCGTGATCGTCACCGGCTACTTCTGGTGGAGCAATATCAAGGGCATTCACGAATCCAGTGGACAGGCCCTGCGCATCATGCAGATCACCACGGTGATGGTGGTGGCGTTCCTCATCTGGTGCCCCATTACGATTCTCCTGTCGCCGAAGGTGACGCTGCCGCCGGCGCCCGTGCCGTCCAACCTGCAATTCGCTCCCGAAGCACTGGGCTGGCTGAAGGGAACCATCTGGCCGCAAATCAGCTTTATCGCCGTGATTGTGGCGTTCGGCCACTCCCTGCTCTCCATGAGCGGCTTTGAGACCCTGGCGCAGGTGTACCGGGAGATCGCTTATCCCAAGCTGAAGAACCTGCGGATCACCGGCAATATCGTCTGCACCTACGCCGTGGTCTGCACCGGCATCATCACGTTGTTCGCCGGTATCATCATTCCGGACAGCGTCCGGCCGCTCTACGTGGACAATCTGCTGGGCGGACTGGCGATGCACCTGGCCGGGCCCAAACTGCTGCGGCTGCTGTTCCACGTCTTCGTGGTGATTGTGGGCACGCTGATTCTTTCGGGCGCCGTGAACACGTCCATCATCGGGGCCAACGGCGTGATGAATCGCATTGCCGAGGACGGCGTGCTGCTGGACTGGTTTCGCAAACCGCAGCACCGCTTCGGCACCACCTTCCGCATCATCAACCTGATCGCGCTGCTGCAGATCGCCACCATCCTGCTAAGCCGCGGGAACGTCTACCTGCTGGGCGAAGCTTACGCTTTCGGCGTGGTCTGGAGCTTTTTCCTCAAGTCGCTGGGCGTGCTGGTGCTGCGCTATCACCGGCATGACCAGGAATACAAGTTCCCCGGCAACCTGCATATCGGCGGTGTTGAGATCCCCGTGGGCTTGGGCGCCACTACGCTGGTGCTCTTCCTGGTGGCCATCGCCAACCTGTTCTCCAAGCAGATCGCCACTATCTACGGCGTCGCGTTTACGGCGGTCTTCTTCGTCATGTTCACCATCTCCGAGCGCGTCAATGCCCGCAAACTGGCGCACAAGAAGGCCGGACTGGAAGAATTCAATCTGGACATGCAGCCCGAGGTGACGGCGGAAACCGTGCACGCGCGGCCCGGCTGCGTGCTGGTGGCCGTGCGCGATTATCAGCACCTCACGCATCTGCAGAATGTCCTCAGCAAGACCAATCTCCGCCGCCACGATATCGTGGTGATGACGGTGCGTCCCGTCTCCACCGGCGCCGGGGAGTACGAACTTTCCCAGCAGCAGCTCTTCTCCGACTACGAGAAGGAACTGCTGTCGCGCGTGGTCACGCTGGCCGAAAAGGAAGGCAAGCACGTGGACCTGATCGTGGTGCCGGGCGTCGACCCCTTCGACGCCATGGTGCAGACGGCGGCCAACGTAAAGGCGTCGCGCCTGGTCACGGGCGTTTCGGCGCGCATGGACTCCGACGAATTGGCCCGCCGCATCGGACTCGCCTGGGAGCGGCTGCCGGAGCCGCGGCATCCCTTCTCACTGGAAATTATCAGCCCCGGCAGGCCCTCGGTGTACGTGAACCTGGGTCCGCACCCGCCGCGTTTGTGGCCGGAAGATGTGGGCCGCGCCCACGAAATCTGGCTGCGTCTTACGGAAGCCTTCGGCTCCCGGCTGCATCACCGCGACGTGATCGGAGTAGCCCTCCGGCGGCTCCAGAAAGACCTGGACTCGGAGCGCAAGGAAGAGGTCCTGGCGGATCTCGATAAAGAAATACACGATCCCGACAAGAAGCATCGGTAAGCGCCTGCTCTCCGTTCAACTTCACGTAACCGAAATGGCAGGGCGTGAGTCTATGGCCTTGAGCCCATGCGGGGACTGCTGCTAGTCACGGTTGGATGTCTGTTCGCTCAACAGCAGGATGTGACGTTTCACGCAGGGGTCTCGCTGGTCCACATGGATGTCGAGGTGACGTCCGCCGACGGGCGGCTGGTGACCGGCCTCCAGCAATCCGATTTCAAGGTCCTCGATAACGGCAAGCCGCAGCCCATCGTACACTTCTCGAGCGACGAAGAGCCGCTCGATCTGGTACTGCTCTTCGATGTCAGCGGCAGCATGCGGGCCGTAGTGCAGGCGGTGGCGCTGGCCGCGCATGAAGGACTGCGCGAATTACGGCAGGGCGACCGCGTGGCCGTCATGACCTTCAATTCCAGCAGTTCCCTGCTGGCGCCGTTCACCGACAACCTGGAAAAGGTCACCGAAACCATCGAGCACGATCTCATCCAACAGCGCTTCGGCGGCGGCACGCACATCCAAACGGCGGTGGACGATGCCGCCATCCGTCTGCGATTCCTGAAGCGCGATCAGCGGCGGCGGGCCGTCCTGATCGTCACCGACAATATGGGTGTGCGCACACGTCGCGAGGAATCGGTGATCCGCGATTTCTGGGAGGCGGACGCGATTTTGAGCGGCGTGATCATCCACAATCCGCGCTGGGAGACGGTGAACACCGTGGCCACCATTCTGGGTCCGCAGCGCCTGTTGACGCAGGCGGGCATGAAGGGCATCGCCGAGAAGACCGGCGGGGACACCATGAAGAGCGACGACCCGGGCGGCGCCTTCCAACAGATGATGCACCGCATCCGCACCCGCTACAGCCTGTACTACAATCTGCCGTCGGACCCTGGCACGAAAACCCGCTCGGTCCGCGTACAACTCACGGGAGACGCCGCCAGGCAGTATCCGCAAGCTGTAGTCCATACCCGCAAAGGCTATCTGCCGTCTACACCGTGAACGCGCGGATCATTCCTCTCGCAGACCGGCGTGCGGGTAGATACGCCCCGCGGCGGAGCCGGATGTGAGAAGCAGCAGGAGCACGGCCATGAACATGGCGGGACTCCAGGGATCGACGCTGGCGGGCGGGAGTTGCGCCGAGCGCCGTGCCGTCTAAAACGTGAACGCCCGGATCATTCCTCTCACAGACCGGCAGACGGATCGAGCTTCGCAGCGCGGCGTGCGGGTAGACAGGCCGCCGCGGAGTCGGATGCGAGAAGCAGGGACCGACGCCGGCGGGTGGGGGCAATCGCGAAGACGGTGCCGACGGTGCCGCCGCACAGCAGATCATTCCTCTCGCAGACCGGCAGACGGATCGAGCTTGGCAGCGCGGCGTGCGGGTAGATACGCCGCGGCGCAGCCGGATGCGAGAAGCAGGAGGAGCACGGCCGTGAACATGGCAGGACTCCAGGGATCGACGCCGGCGGGGGCAAGTTTCGCTACCGGGTGAATGGCGGCAATCGCGAAGATCGTGCCGACAGCGCCGCCGCACAGCAGAACGCCAATCGCATCGCGCACCGACACCCAAACGATGCGGGCGGGAGTTGCACCGAGCGCCACACGAATGGCCATCTCGCGCGTGCGCCGGCCGGCGGAATCGGAAACGGAGGCGTACAGTCCCACCAGAGCCAGCGCCAGCCCGAGGCCGCTGAGGGAGGCCAGAAGCAGCGACGCCATCCGGATCGGCCAGATTGCGCCTTCGGTTGCCTCGCGCATCGTGCGGATATCGAGGGCCGCGTCGGGGTCCACCGAGCCGAGCGCGCGCCGCAGCGACTCAATCCAGAGCGCCGGATCGCCGGCAACGCGCACCACCAGCCCGGTATCGAAGCCGGGAACGTAGAAGGCCGGAGGGTCGTCCTCGGCGAGTGTGCGGACGCGCGTATCGCCGCACACTCCGACGATTTCGAGGACCTCACCGGCGTCGCGGCCCATCACCAGGCGGCGGCCCACCGGATCTTCCGCGCCAAATAACTCGCGTGCCAGGAGGCGGTTGATGACAGTGGGCAGTGGACTGCGCCCGCGGTCGCGCGCCTCGAAATCGCGCCCGCGGAGGATGGGGATCGCAAACGTCGTGAAGTACTGGTCGCCCACCGCCGTGCGGTAAGCTTCACGGGCTGACGAGGACGGTTCGCCGTCGCGCCGCAGAGCGATACGCGACAACTCGCCGGAAAGCGGGACGATCGTGGTCGAACTGGCCGCCGCTACCCCGGACACCCCGCGCACGGCGCGCAATAGTTCGCCGCGCCACGTGAAATAATCCTCGCCCGCGTGCGCCCCGCGAACGGGCTGCACACCCGCGAACAACGTATGGGCGATATCGAATCCAGGCTCGGCGGCGCCCATGCGAAGGAATCCGCGGGTAAAGAAAACTCCCAGCGCCAGCAGCACTACCGAGAGCGCCATCTGCACTCCGACGAAGCTGCTGCGCAGACTCCAGCGGCGGACGGAAAATGGCGGCGCCGCCTGCCGGATGGCCAGCGATAAATCGGCGCTCGCGCCGCGCAGCGCGGGGACCAGTGACGAGAACAGCAGCGCCGCCGCGCCGATGGCCGCGGCATATAGGACGAGTCCGGCATCGGTCTCGAAGTGGAATTCGTACGGCTGCCCGTACGCGCCGGGATACGTCAGCAGGCGGAGGCGCGCCACGATGGCGGTGTGCAGGAGGTAGCCGAGCATGGTGCCCGCGCCCGCCATCACACACCCTTCGGCGAGCAGGTGCCGAACGATTTGCCATCGGCTCGCGCCGACTGCTTTACGAATCGCGATCTCGCGCTGCCGCCTCACGGAGCGCGCCAGGAGTAGACCGGCGGCATTGGCGCATCCGATCAGCGCCAGCAAGCCGGCCACGGCGTAGAGCGCCATCAGCACGGGAAAAACAGGATCGCCTTGGGCTGCCGCGTGGCCGGCGAAGCCGCCGACCGGGTACAGCTTGGCGATGCTTCGGCCCAGTTCCGCCCCGCCTTGTGCCGTCACCGCAGCCCGCAGCGACTCCCGCGTGGCGGCTGTGGAGCGGCCGGGCAGCAGGCGCCCGAAAACCAGGAAGTGCCCGGAATCGAGCGCCTCCGGCACGTAGACCTGCGGCGAGAAATCGCTGCCGTAGATACTCCGGTAGTTGGGACCAAGAATGGCTGCGATGGTGTAGATCCGCCCGTTCAATTGGAGCGGGCGGCCGACTGAGGCCAAATCGCCGCCGAGCCGCTTACGCCAGAAGGAGTAGCTGACGACGGCGAGGTTGCGGCCTTCGTCCGATTGCGAATAGAGCCGGCCGGCAAACGGCGTCACGCCCAGGACGTCGAAGAAGTTGGCGCTGGAGCGGATGGTCCATGCCATCTCGCTGTGCGCCCCATTGCGCCAGTTCCAAATGGTCACCGAACGGTAGGAGGCCATGTCCTGAAAGATGCCGGCATGGCGAAGATCGCGATAGAGCGGACTAGAGACATCGGCATTGATGTAGGCGAGACGTTCCGGATGGCGCGCCGTGACGTCGTTGAACACCAACTCGCGGACGATGGTAAATGCCGTGATGTTGACGCCGATACCGAGAGCGATGGAAATGATACCAACAGCGGCAAGAGACCGAGACTTACCCAGACTCCGAATCGCGAACTGCAGATTTTTCCTGATTGAAAGCATCCTGTTCTTCTGACGTG
This sequence comes from Candidatus Sulfopaludibacter sp., assembly GCA_035551455.1. Lineage (GTDB taxonomy): Bacteria > Acidobacteriota > Terriglobia > Bryobacterales > Bryobacteraceae > Sulfopaludibacter. The sequence goes on along the minus strand of DASZMZ010000016.1, from coordinate 5,279 downwards.
TCCTACGGCCGAAACGGGCAACCGTTATTGATCCACAACGGCTATCTGCCGTCTACCCCGTGATATCATTCTTTACCACATGAGTCCTCGGCCGTCGATCGCCCATTACCAGATGCTTTCGAAAATCGGCGAAGGTGGCATGGGCGAAGTCTGGCGCGCGCTGGATACCAAGCTCAATCGCGAGGTCGCCGTCAAACTACTGCCCGAGTCGTTCGCCAGCGACGCGGAACGGCTGGCGCGCTTCACGCGCGAAGCGCAGGTGCTGGCCGCGCTCAATCATCCGAACATCGCGGCCATCTACGGGGTGGAGGACGGCGCCCTGATTCTGGAACTGGTGGACGGCGAAACACCGGCCGGTCCGCTCTCCGCCGAAGAGGCCCTGCCTCTGATTCATCAGCTGATCGACGGACTGGAGTACGCTCACGAAAAGGCCATCGTCCACCGCGATCTCAAGCCGGCCAACCTGAAACTCACGGCCGACCGGCGGCTCAAGGTGCTCGACTTCGGTCTGGCCAAAGCGATGGCTTCGGAAGCCAATGTGCGGTCCGATATCGCCAACTCCCCCACCATGACCATGCAGGCCACGATGGCCGGCGTCATCATGGGAACCGCGGCTTATATGTCGCCCGAACAGGCGCGCGGTCAGACTGTCGATAAGCGGTCTGACATCTGGAGCTTCGGCGTGGTGGTCTACGAACTGCTCACCGGCCGCCAACTCTTTCAGGGAGAGACGGTCAGCGACGTGCTTGCCGCGGTGCTCCGGACCGATCCCGACCTGAAGGCCGTGCCGCCGCGCTTCCACCGTTTGCTGCGGCTGTGTCTCACGCGCGACCCGCGCCAGAGGCTGCGGGATATCAGCGGCGCCCGGCTGTTGCTGGAGGACACAAGCCCACTAGCGAGTCCTGCAAGGTCCCGAGTCACCGCCCCACTGGCGGCGATCGCGATTCTGGCGACGGCTGCCTGCGCCGCGCTCGCCTTCGTTCACTTTCGCGAGCAGCCGGCACCGGTCCGCGTGACCCGCTTCGAGATTGCGATCCCGGATACTGCCAAAGTGGGTGTCGGGATCACCGTCTCACCCGACGGCCGTTCGGTCGCCTTCCTGGCTAGCGCCGGCGCCGGTGCGCGCCAGATCTGGCTTCACTCGCTGGATTCCCTGGAGTCACACCCGCTGCCCGGAACGGACGACGCCGGCCGTTATTTGGCGTGGTCGCCGGACAGCAGCGCCATCGTGTTTACAGCCCACCAGCAGGTCAAGAAGATCAGTGTTTCGGGCGGCGCTCCGCAGATTCTGTGCTCTCGCTGTCCGGGTGATTTGGGCTTGGGCTGGAGCGCGGAAGGAGTCATTTTGAAAGTGAATAGCGGGGGCAGTATTCTGCGCATGGAGGCAAACGGCTCGACTCCTGTTGCCGCTCTCCCGGTTGGTCCGGCGGCTCAAGGATCGATCCAATTTCTGCCCGGCGGCCGACACTTCCTATATGCCCACGGAAGCGGCGGTACGCCCGTGGAAATTGCCGTGGCCTCCCTGGACGAGACAGCCGCCCAATCCAGGCCGGCTGACTCGTTACTCGCGATTGACGGAACCAACTTCGTTTACGCTCCCGATGAAGACGGCCGCCACGGGTACATCGTGTTCCAGCGCGGCGGCCTTGTCATGGCTCAGCGGTTCGATGGCGTCGCTCTCAAGCTGTCCGGCCGACCGGTATCCGTGGTGGAAGGCGTGGGCAGTTTCAGCGCCGCCGGTGGCGTTCTGGCGTATCGCGCCGACACAGCCGCGGAAAACTCCCGGCTGGTCTGGCTGGACCGCGGCGGGAGGGAGACCGGACAGTTCGGACCGCCGGGACACTACGCCGACGTGAAAATAGCCCGCGATGGCAAGACGGTAGCCGTGGATCAAGCCGAGGGCAACACGACGACCTCCCATAGCTGGATCGGCGACCTGGCGCGCGGCACCTTCAGCCGCCCAATTCAAGGGGACACCTACGAAGTGGGGCCGGTCATGATTCCCGACGGCCGCGTGGCATTTACTTATGCGTCATCGGCGGGCAAGGGCGACCTGTATATTACGGCAGCTAACGGGGCGGGAACGCCGTCCGCCCTGGTCAAATCGGCGCATGTGAAACACTCCAACGACGTCTCCCCGGATGGCCGGTTTCTGATCTACGACGAGCATAACGGAGATCAGCGGCAGGATCTCCAGATCGTGCCTCTCACCGGCGCGCCCGGCTCGCAACCTCCAGTAACCTTCCTGGCGACGCGAGCCGACGAGACGTTCGGTCAATTCTCGCCCGACGGCAAATTCATTTTGTACGCCTCCGACGAAGCGGGCAGCCGTGCGGTCTACGTACGCGACTTCATTGCCGATCCAGCGCCGGCAGCGGGATCCGGCAAATGGCTCATCTCCAGCAACGGCGGCGGCAGGCCGCGGTGGAATCCCAACGGCAAGGAAATTCTGTATATAGGCGCGGACGACAGCCTGATGTCCGTTCCCTATCGGACTTCTCCCCAATTCGAACCGGGCATCCCGGTTCCGCTTTTCAAAGTGACCATGACTGGCTTTGCCGGGTGGGATGTGGCGGCCGACGGCCGTTTTCTGATCAACATTCCGATCGCCGAAAAGACTGTCGCCGACCGGCCCATCACCGTGGTCCTCAACTGGACGACGGCACTTCGCGAACAGCAATAAAGGAAAACGCCCACGCGGTGAGGCATGGGCGTTTTCAGTAGTGCGACGGGACCAGAACGATTACTGCTGGCGCGCGTGAACGGCGTCTACGGAGAACTGCATTCCGTTGCCGTGGCAGGTCAGGCAGGCTTCGCCCAGGACCGTGGTGTTGGACAAGGCGTGAGAAGCGGTGGCCTTGTCGTCATGGCAACCCTGGCACGCGGCCGAAATGGGCGGCGTGGTGGGAGTGAATCCACCGGGACTGGCGACCGCGACCGTGGTGGTCACGCTGTCAACCTGGTAGGAATTGTTGACGTGGCAGGTGGCGCAATCGCGCAGGTCGCCCGGGAAGCGGACGTCCTGGTAATTGGTGGTACCCAGAATGTACGGATTGGCGAGGTTTTCGCCGCGGTGAATGCTGTGGATCTGGGTGGCCATGCTGACGCTCTGCTTGGAGGTGCCGTCGGTCAGTGTGGGGTTGTGGCACATGCCGCATTCCTGCGTTTCTCCACGCGTTCCGCCGTGAACGAAGGCGAGGTCCTGGTGGCAGGAGATGCACTTGGCGGTGGCGACTACGGTGCGGCGCGGAGCCACTTTGCTGCCATCCACCGAGAAGTAGAACTCCACCGGATGGGCGTTATCCGAAGCCGTCTGTGACGCCACGGTGTTGGGCATCAGGGTCACGTTGTTGTGGGCTTCCAGGGACACCGTATAAGAACCGGTGGCGCCGGCCGGAATCTTGTTCGTCATGGTGTACGAATAGACGCCGCTGGCTCCCACGGTCTTGCTGGGATCTTCGGAGACGCGTATGCCGGCGGCGCCGGTGCCGTAGTCCGAATTGGGACCGGCCAGGACAACGCGGATCTGCGTGATTTTGCTGATATCCACCGGATTGCCGGCCTTATCGGTGACCTTAAAGGTGACTGTGGGGGCGGTGTTCGGCTTGGCGTTATCCACCTTCTGGACGGCCATGACCAGACCGGGCAGAGAAGTGGAATAAGACGGGATGACGTGGGCATTGGGAATGGCCGGATCGAAATCCTGGACTCCTTTGACAGCGTGGCATTGCTTGCACTGGTTGTCGTCGGCCTGCACGAGGTTGACGTGATTGGCGCCGGTGGCGAAATTCACGTTGTCGTGGCAGGAACCGCAGGCAGCGCGGCTGGGATTGGTCTTCCAGTTGTCGGCCTGTTTGGGTCCGGCGGCATGGCAGACGGTGCAATCGCGGATATCCTGCGGGAAGACGATGTCGGAGAAGTCGACCACGGCGCCGCGGTGGACCACGAAATACTTGGCGCCGGCCTGCACGCTGGGCAGGCTGGAACCCATGTGGAGTTTGTGGATGAAGACCTTCAAGTCCACGGTGTTGTAGGTGTCGGGATTGGTGCTCTGCGGAGTGTGGCAGAGGACGCAATACGCGATGAGGGTGCGGGGTCCGCCGTGGGCGCTGATCGGGTCGTGGCATTTGTTGCAACTGGCTTCACTGATGAGGTCGCGCGTCACGGTGACGGGACCGCCGCTGGGAACCCAGGTGTAAACGTCGTTGGACGTGAAGGCGGTGGGATAGCCGAAGTTGGTCAGGCTGCGCGACGCCTGCATACCGATGCTGTGGGTGGCGGTGGGATCGTAGGTGATCGGCAGTTTCGTGCCGAACGTGTAATCCCACGTGCCGCTGGTGGCATCCACCAGAGCGTACTTGCCGCCGGTGTCGCCGCCGGCCTGAATTTGCGACGGGTTGGTGTTGAGGGCCTTGTCGGTGGTGGTGGTGTAGGCCGTATATTGCGTCTGCCCGCTGGGAATATAAGCGGCGACGAAGGAGAAAGTGAGTGTGCCGGGCGTTTGAACGCCGTTCACGTCGAGACCGAGACCCTGCGAATCGGTAACCGTAAACCGGGCGACCACCGTACCGTCTTTGGCGATGGTCACGGATTTGATTTTGCAGGCGACCCCTGTGGTCACCATGGGAAACGCACCGGCCAACGCGCCGGGGTTGAAGTCCTTGTTCTGTTTCACCGGTCGATCATCGGCGTGTGCGGCGATCAAGAACAGGGTCGTAACCAGCGCCAGGGCACTGGTGCGAAATGCGCACTGCTTCATATATAAAATCGCTCCTAATCGGACCAGGTGTCCGGGTAAGCTTCCGTCCCAAGAATGCACGCCGGGTGCCAGATGGGAAATAACAGATTTAAAGGACTTTTACTCTCTTAATTAGAGAAACAAGGGGCGGCTTGCGCAGTACGTTCGGATAATTAGCGGATTTTGGCGCAGACCGATGGAGCTTTCCACAGCGGACTGGGGCGTTTCGGCGTAGCGAAACTAGGTTGAAAAAACAAACTGGATTGTGGAATTAATCGACAGGTTGAAAAAACAAAAGTCTTTTTACCGCCGAGACGCCGAGACGCCGAGGAAGAACACGGAGGCAGAAGAGGCAGACAGGGTTGAAAAACCTCCTCCCCCCGAAAATAGATTAGGCTTCTCACCCTCACCGCGGAGGCGCGGAGGCACAGCCCGGCATAGCCGCAACCAAAAGTGTGAGCGTTCCAGAACTCGGGTAGATTGGGTTTGTCTAGAACGACAATCACCCGAGGAGGAACGCCATGAACGAGTTTATCGCTAA
>DASZMZ010000015.1:0-9504 GCA_035551455.1 Candidatus Sulfopaludibacter sp. | reverse complement strand
ACATCGACCGCTTCCAGCCCTTCGACGACGTGGAAATGAATCTCGTCGAAGAAATGGTCGCCGCCGCCTGGCGCGAACGCCGCTCCGCCGGTCTCCAAACCCAACTGTTCAATCAGGAATTCGACGACCTCGAAAACTCCGGCGACTACCTCCGCCACACCCTCAAAACCTTCAACAAACTCGCCACCTCCCCGGCCATCGCCCTCCTCCAACGCTACGAAACCCGCTACCACCTCACTTACCACCGCTCCATGGCCACCCTCCTGAAACTCCAAAAGGTCCGCCAGGCCGAATCCCCCATACCAAACGAACCCAAGCCGGAGTTCGACCCCGACCCCATCGCCCCCATACCAAACGAACCCAAGCCCCCAATCCCCAGCCCCGATCCCCCGCCTTCCCCGGCGCGAAGCGCCGACACAGCCCCCAACCCCCAGCCCCCAACCCCCAACCCCTGTCTTCCCGATCCCCTGCCTTCCCCGGCGCGAAGCGCCGACAAAGCCCCGGCCCCTGGCCCCCGGCCCCCGGCCCCTGTTTCCGAGCCCCCGGCCCCCATTCTTCAGGACCCCTACGATGCTTGAATGGCTGGCGCACGTTTCGAGCCTCGGGTTGGCCGCTCGCGCCGACACCGCCAAGCGCACGTTCAACAGTTCGTACCTCGGATCGAATCTGTCTCCGTTGCCAAGTCCTCTGGGCTACCTCTACGGCACGGCTGTGCGGATGGCAGGTGGGAATACGCCAGGATTCAGTTTTGGTCTGTTCGCTCTGCGTGGCGAAGTCCCCACACTCCCTCACGCTAAACTGAAAGAACCCATGCGTGAGTATCAAAACTTCATCAATGGCAAATTTGTTTCGTCCAGCGGAAGCGCCCGCATCCAGGTAATCAACCCTTCCACCGGACAGCCCATCTGCACCGTTCCCGACAGCACCGCCGAGGACGTCGATGCCGCGCTCGCGTCCGCGGAATCGGCGCAGCGAAGCTGGGCTAAGCGGCCGGCCATCGAGCGCGCCAAAGTGCTGCGCACCATCGCCGCCAAGATCCGCGAACACGTGGAACCGCTGGCCCGCATCATTACCGAAGAGCAGGGAAAAATCCTCGACCTCGCCCGCGTCGAAGTCGCCTTCACCGCGGACTATCTGGACTACATGGCCGAATGGGCCCGCCGCATCGAAGGCGAAATTCTGGAGAGCGACCGCCCCGGCGAAACCATCCTCCTCTTCCGCCAGCCCATCGGCGTCGTCGGCGGCATTCTGCCCTGGAATTTTCCTTTCTTCCTGATCGCGCGCAAAGCCGCGCCCGCCCTGGTCACCGGCAACACCATCGTCATCAAACCCAGTGAAGAGACGCCGCACAACGCCGTGAAGTTCTGCGAACTACTGGCCGAAATCGACGTGCCGCCGGGACTCATCAACATGGTCCACGGCCGTGGCGCCACCGCCGGCAAAGCGCTCGCCGGCTCCAGGCGCATCGGCATGATCAGCTTCACCGGCAGCGTCGAAACCGGCTCGGCCATCATGGCGCAGGCCGCCCCGCACATCACCAAAGTGAATCTGGAATTGGGCGGCAAAGCTCCCGCCATCGTGATGGGCGATGCCGATATCGACCTCGCCGTGCGCGCCATCAAAGCGTCGCGCGTGATCAACAGCGGACAGGTCTGCAACTGCGCCGAGCGCGTCTACGTGCAGCGCAGCGTGGCCGATCAGTTCACCGAAAAACTCACGGCCGCCATGCGGACCACCCGCTTCGGCGATCCGCTGGCCGATGCCTCCGTGGAGTACGGTCCGCTCATCAACGAGGCTGGCTTCCGGAAAGTGGATAGCCTGGTGCGCGGCGCGGTTGCCGCCGGCGCCACCTTGGCCACCGGCGGCGCGCGCGGAACCAGCGAAGGAGGCTTCTACTACCAGCCCACGGTGCTCGCCAATTGCCGGCAGGACATGGAAATTGTGCAGCGCGAAGTCTTCGGCCCCGTCGTGCCGGTGGTGACGTTCCACGATATCGATGAGGCGGTGAGCTTCGCCAACGATTCCGATTACGGCCTCACCTCGTCCATCTACACGCGCGATCTCAACGTGGCGCTGCAAGCCTGCCAGGAGATCCGCTTCGGCGAAACCTACATCAACCGCGAGAATTTCGAAGCCATGCAGGGCTTCCATGCCGGTTGGCGCAAGAGCGGCATCGGAGGCGCGGATGGCAAACACGGCCTCTATGAATTCACTCAGACGCACGTCGTCTACCTGCAGCGCCAATAGCCGCCATGTTCACACCCAATTCCTATCAGCATCCGCGCGAAGAGATTCTGCAGGCCATGGAACGGATCTACCGCTACCGCATGACCACCACGTCCGGCGGCAACCTCTCGATTCGCGAGGCCAATGGCGACGTCTGGATCACCCCGGCGCGCGTCGATAAGGGCGGCTTGCACCGCGACGATATCGTCTGCGTGCGTCCGGATGGCGAACTGCTGGGCGCGCGGCGTCCGTCCTCCGAATTGCCGATCCATCAGGAGATTCGCCGCCGCCGTCCGGAAGTGGGCGGCATCGTCCACGCGCATCCCACCGCGCTGGTGGCCTTCAGCCTGGTCCATCAGGTTCCCAACACGAGACTCTTCCACCAGGCGCGGCGCGTCTGCGGCGAGGTCGGTTTTGCGCCTTATGAATTGCCCGGCAGCATGGCGCTCGGCAATCGCGTGGCCGATGCGTTCGAGCAGGGCTACGACTGCGTGATTCTGGAAAATCACGGCGTGGTCACCGCCGGGGCCACGTTTCAGGATGCCTTCCGCCGCTTCGAAACCCTGGAGTTCACCGCGAAGATCCTCATCAAAGCGCACCTCCTCGGCGGCGAAGTGCGCTATTTGACCGACGACCAGATCGCGCTCGAGCAGCAGCGCACCGCGAACCCCGAAGAGTTCGAACCCTGGTATCCTTCCAGTCACGAAAACGAACTCCGCCGCAGACTCGCCGAGTTTGTGCGGCGCGCTTACCGGCAGCGCCTCTTCATCAGCACGCAGGGCAGCTATTCGGTCCGCGTGGATACCAGTTCCTTCCTGATCACGCCGTATCAGGCCGATCGCGGCATGGTGGATGTGCAGGATCTGGTGCTGGTGCGCGACGGCAAATCCGAAGCCGGCAAGTCGCCCAGCCGCGCCGCCGTGGTGCACGAGGCCATTTACCGGCGCCACCCCGAGGTGGGCGCCATCGTGAACGCCTATCCCGTGAATGCCACCGCCTTCAGTGTCACCGGCGCCACGCTGGATAGCCGCACCATTCCCGAAAGCTACGTCGTGATGCGCCGCGTGGGACGCGCCTCCTTCGGCACCCAGTTCGGCGACGGCGAAGACTTGGCCGCCCAGCTCTCCGCCACCCAGCCCGCCATTATTCTGGAGAACGACGGCGTGTTGGTGACCGGGTCGGATGTCCTCGAAGCCTTCGATCGGCTGGAAGTGCTCGAGTCCACCGCCGAAGCCATCATCAACGCCCGCGCCATCGGCGAATTGCAGCCTCTCTCCGACGAAGTGACCAAGGGACTCGATCAAGCCTTCTTCGGCTGCTAGCGCCGTGATCGCTGGGCCAAGAGCCTGCTCACTGCGCCTCTGTCTGAAGCACAACGCGGCGGAAGCGTTGTACAATAGCTAACCATCCGGGAGATGTCATGAAACCAGTGAAATGGATCCGTCCGTTCGGGCTCGCATTCTGCCTGTCCCTGTCTTTGTTCGCCCAGACCAACTACGATACGGTACTCAAGAATTTGCATTTCCGCAGTATCGGACCAGCCACCATGGGCGGTCGCGTCGATGATTTCGCCGTGGTCGAATCCGACCCGCGCATCATCTATGTGGGAGCGGCAGCCGGCGGCGTGTTCAAGACCGTCAATGGCGGTCAGACGTGGCAGGCGCTGTTCGAAGACCAGTCGAATCCCTCGATCGGCGATCTGGCGCTGGCCCCTTCCAATCCTTCGATTCTGTACGTGGGCACCGGCGAACCCAACAACCGCCAAAGCGCGTCGTGGGGCAACGGCGTCTACAAATCCATGGATGGCGGCGCCACCTTCACCCACCTCGGCTTGAAGGAGACGCACCACATCGGACGCATCGTGGTGCATCCGACCGACCCGAATACGGTCTTCGTCGCGGCGCAGGGCGACCTCTGGGGTCCCAACAAAGAGCGCGGCGTTTACATGAGCACCGATGGCGGCGCCCACTGGAATCAGACGCTGTTCATCAATGAAGACACCGGCGTGAACGATATCGCTATCGACATGCAGAGTCCCAACATCCTCTACGCTTCGGCCTACGAGCGGCGGCGCACGGTATTCGGCTTCGACGGCGGCGGACCGGGCAGCGGCATCTATCGCTCCACCGACGGCGGTCTGCACTGGACCCGCCTCGGTGCGCCGGGCGGTCCCGGACGCGGACTTCCGGCCACCGGCGACATGGGCCGCATCGGCCTCGACATCTATCGCAAGAACACCAACATCGTGTACGCGCTGGTGGAGCACGGCACGCTCGGCGGCGTGTACCGCTCCGAAGACAAGGGCGCCACGTGGGCGCGCATGGGCGACACCAATCCGCGTCCTTCCTACTTCAGCCAGATCCGCATCGACCCGAACAACGATCAGAAGCTCTGGCTCGGCGGCGTCAACATGTATATGTCCGAAGACGGCGGCCGCACCTTCGTGCAGACGCGCTTCCGCGACGTCCACAGCGACGTCCACGGCATCTGGATCGACCCGGCCAATTCCGACCACATGCTGAGCGGCAACGATGGCGGCGTCTGGGTGACCTGGGACAGCGGGCGCAACTGGCGGCACATTGACAACATCGCGCTCGGCCAGTTCTACGAAGTGGCTTTCGATTACCAGAAGCCCTACCACGTGTGCGGCGGCTTGCAGGACAACTACTCCTGGTGCGGACCCAGTTCCACCCTCCAGCAGACCGGCATCGCCAACGACGACTGGATCACCGTCCAGGGCGGCGACGGTTTCTACAACCGCATCGACCCGAGCGACCCCAACATCATCTACGCCGAATCGCAGGACGGCAGCCTCTCGCGCCGTGACATGCGCACCAGCGAATCGAAATCCATTCGTCCCATCGAGCCTACCGATACCGAGCCGCGCTATCGCTTCCAGTGGAACTCGCCGCTGATGATTTCGCCGCACGATCCGAAGACGATTTACTACGGCGGCAACCACCTGTTCAAGTCCACCGATCGTGGAGACACCTGGCAGGTCCTCGGCGAAGATCTCACCACCGGCGCCAAGCGCGACGAGCAGAAGATCCTGGGCAAAGTCCCTGGTCCCGCCACCCTTTCGCGGCACGACGGCGTGGTGGCATGGCCCTGCATCACGGCCATTGCCGAATCGCCCAAGAAGGCCGGCGTGTTGTGGGCCGGCACGGACGACGGCAACGTGCAGATCTCACGCGACGGCGGCAAGACTTGGCAGAACGTGGTGTCCCACATGGCGGGCGCGCCCAAGGGCGGGTACGTGAGCCGCATCGAGCCTTCGTGGCAGGATGAGGGCACCGCGTACATCACCTTCGACAATCATCGCAGCGCCGATTACGCCATCTATATTTACAAGACCATCAATTACGGCGATTCCTTCTCGCGCATCAGCAATGGAATTCCGCCGGAAGCCGGCACCGTACACGTGATTCGTGAAGATCCCACGAATAAGAATCTGCTTTTTGCCGGCACCGAGTTCGGCATCTTCCTGAGCTTCGACCGCGGCGGCGCCTGGCACAAACTGAAGAACGGTCTGCCCACAGTGCCGGTCTTCGACATTCAGATTCACCCTCGCGATCATGACCTGATCGTGGCCACGCACGGCCGCTCCATCTGGATCATGGACAACATTCGCGCGCTGGAAGGCTTCACCGATCAGGTGCTGACCAGCGACCTGAAACTGCTCGACGCGCGGCCCGGCATCGAATGGAAGATGGCGAATTATCGCGGCTTCCAGGGCAGCAGCAATTTCTTCGCGACCAACGCGCCCACCGGCGTGCTGGTGGATTATTGGGCCAAGACCGCAGGCCCGGTGCGCCTCACCGTGGCTGATAAGGCCGGCAAGCAGATCCGGCAGATGAATGCGCGGGCGGAAGCCGGCGTGGTCAATCGCGTGGTCTGGGATATGCGCATGGATTCGCCGATTCCTCCGGCGGGCGGCGCTGGCGCGGCTGGCGGTGGCGGACGCGGAGCAGGTGGCGGCGGTCGCGCGGGACGCGGCGGCGGACGTGGAGCCGCGGCGGACGCACCCCCGGCGACGAGTGAAGTGGCCGCCGGCGAGATCGCCAATGAGTTCGGCGCAGAGGCCGGTGGACGCGGCGCGGGCGGCGGTGGCGGTGGCGGCGGTGGCGGCCGTGGATTCGGCGGCGCGGGACGTGGTTCGCTGGTGGATCCCGGCGATTACGTGGTCACCATCTCTCTGGCCGGGAAGACCGACACCCAGACCGTCAAAGTGGAAGACGATCCGCGCGTTCAGATGTCCGACGACGATCGCGCCAAGCGGCGCAAGGCCGTCGATACCCTGATCTCGTTGACCAAGGAGGCTGACACCGGCCGTCGCCGTTCCGTTGCGATGACCACGGCTCTCACCAGTCTCACCGATAGCTGGAAAACCACCAATGCGGCGCCGGTTCCCGACGAAGTGAAGAAAGCGGCCGACGATCTGTTGAAGCGCGTGAAGACGGCGGCGGCGGTCTTTGAGAACCAGGGCGGCGGGCGCGGCGGCGCAGGCGGCAGCGCCGGTCCTCCTCCCCCGTACACGCCTCCGCCGGTCACGCAGAAGATCGCGCGCTTGATGCAGACCATCGACGGCTACTCGGCCGCTCCGAACGCCAAGCAGTTGGCCGATATCGAAGATGCGTCGGCGACGGTGCAGAAGGGCCTGGTCGACGTCAACAAGTTGTGGGACGAAGTGCCGAAGTTCAATAAAATGATGTCCGACGCCGGAGTCCAATATTTCAAAGTGGACTTGAATAGCGTCCCGGCGGCAGCCCCTGGCGGTCGCGGCGGAGGCCAGTAATTCCGTCTGTCTAGTGTCCCGCGATTGCCCGCAGTAGTTCCTGTGCTTTGGGATACTGCGGGTCCGTCGCGGGGATGGTCTGCAGGACTTCGCGGGCTTTATCGTATTGGCCCTGCGAAGCGTGCGCGTAAGCTAGTAGATACTGCGCGGGAACTTCGGGATCCAGCTTCAAGCTATTCTCGAGCGCTCCCAGTGCGCTCACCGGATCGCCGGTCAGCAAATAGAACCTACCCGCTCCCAACTGCTGTAGCGCATCGTCCGCATTGAGCTTCATGCGATCGCGATAGATCTGTTGCGCGCCCTCGAACCGCACGCCGTCCTCACCGTCCATGTGCGCGATGCCCAGGCTGACCAGCGATACCGCGGCGCCCACACGCACCGTGGTGGAATTGTCCGATAGAGCGCGTGTCAAAGCGGCAATCCCCGAGGTCTTCTCCGTCGCCGGCGGATTCAATCGCAGTGCCGCGATGGCCCGCACCAGTGTCTCGGAATCGCTCAGCGCGCCTTCCAGCGCCGAGTAGACTTTCGGGTCGGCCGTCAGGCGGCCCAGATACCCCACCGCATTTCCGCGCACCAGCGGACCCTCCGAAGGGGTCGCCAGAATCTTCAGCAGCAGCGGCACGGCCCGCGGATCCTTGGCCCGCGCCAGTGCAAACGCATCGGCCCGCTGAATCCACTTCTGTCGCGACTTCGTGCCGTACCAGACGTTCATCTGCTTGAGTGCCCAAGCGGCGTCGCGATCCTTGTGGCAGACGTTGCAGGCATTCGGAATGGCGTGATTGATGGTGTTCTCAGGCGCCGGAATGCTCATCGAGTGGTCGCGAATTTCCGCCTTGATGCTGAAGACCGTGCGCGGCATGTGGCACTCCACGCAGGAACTGCCGGTGCTTCCTTCGGCGTGGTGCGAGTGCGCGGCCACGTTCTTCGACAGGGCTTCGTGGCATCGTGCGCAGAGCGCATTGGCGTCGGGCCGAAGCTGCGGATTCCGTTCGATCTCGGTTTCATGCGCGGCCACGTGGCAGCCCACGCACGTCACTTTGCCCTTCAGGTAGCACTCGCTCTGCCATAGGCCATAGGCGTCATTGGAGAAGCGGCGGGTGCGGCCATCGGGCCAATAAGCCGGGTCCTTATCCTCCGGCTGATTGTATTCGAGGATGGGCAGGAAGTAGTCGTAGTAATCCGCTCCGGCGCTGTAGCCCTGCTGGTAAATGTCGCGGAAGGAGTGGCACTGCGCGCACACCATGGTGTTGCGCGGCGCGTCCAGTCGCGTCTGCAGCACGATGTCGCGCGCCGGCCCCTGCGGCTTCACTGCGGCCGAGTAGTGCGTCACGTGCTCGCTGCCCGGTCCGTGGCACCGCTCGCAATTCGTGCCGAAGTTCAGCCACGTGGTGTGGTACTCGTCGGCGGCCGCATCGAAGTTTTTCTCCTGCTGGCTGACGTGGCAGGAGTAGCAGTTCTTGTTCCACACCTGCACCATCACTTCGCCGGTCTCATCCGGATCGTCAATATCGAAGGCGTGGAACCACTGTTTGCGCAGGACGTCCCAGGTGGGCGGCAGCACGATCACGCGGCCGCTGGCCAGCGTGGTGAGGTAATGCTGGATGCGCCGATTGCCCAGCGTATAGTCCACGTGATGCTCGGTGGGCTTGCCCGTGAGGTACGACTCGGTGATGAAGAACTGGCCCTCGCGCTGATGCACTTCGAAGCGCTGCTTCCGCAGTTCCAGAGCGCCTCGCGCGAAATCTCCGCGTACCGCCGACGTGGTGGCCGGCTGCACCATTTTGCTGTGGCGCGACCCGGACCACGTCTGGAATTCCTTGAGGTGGCACTTCTCGCAGGCCGCCGCTCCCACATAAGCAGGGCCGCCCGCCGCCCGCAGACAGACTCCGGCCGTGAGGAATAACAGGAGCGCCCCTCGACTGGCCATACAGGAGATTCTAGCGTACCAGGCAGTGCAGTTCTATTTGCTGGCGGGCGGCGCCACGTTGTTCATGCGGGCGTAGACCACCATCTGGCCGTAGTGGTCGAAGCTATGCCAGGTGACGATGGACACGGCAGCGACGCGCGCCATCTGGCCGTTGCCGAAGGGCGATTTCACCATGCCGAGTTCGTTCTGGGCGGTGAGCATTTGCGCGGCCTTGTGGGCGTAGGCGAAGGAGTCCTTCAGGTACTTGACGATCTGCTCCTTGGTCTTCAGGTCGTCGGAGCCGTTTTCGTTTTTGCCTTGAGCGATGGGACATTCCTGGCCCTGCGCAGCCGCGGCCACTTCATAGTTCACCGTGGCGATGTGGCGAACCTGGAGAGCGAAAGTGCGCACCGTCTTGAAGTCGCCTGCCGTGGGTGCGAAGTTATATTTATCGGCCGGCATGGCTTCGGCCAGAGAGACAATCTCTCCCTCGGCGCTCTTGATCTGAGCATCGTATAATTTGGCTATCGTAGGCGGTGCTGTCTGGGCGAAGGCAGCCGACGCAATCACGAAAAGG
>DASZMZ010000014.1:0-20960 GCA_035551455.1 Candidatus Sulfopaludibacter sp. | reverse complement strand
GCGGCCCGCCAAAATTCATGAAAAACGCCTGTTCCTCTGTCCCTCTGTGCTTCCTCGGCGCCTCGGTGTCTCGGCGGTGAAAAGGATTTCCTCCGTGCTTCCTTCGTGTCCTCCGTGACTCCGTGGTGAGGAGGTTTTTCGACCCTGTTCGCAGGCCCCGGCCTGCTTTATCGGCGTTTATCGGCGTGAATCGGTGGCCTCTCTTTTTGGCCCGCGCAAACCGAACAAACCAAAAAGAAAACTCAACAATTGGGTTCGTTCCGCACCGGTCCCCTGGGGCTCAGTCCGCTTCCCAACGGAACCTGGTCGCGGCCACCGTTCCAAACACGAGGGCGCATCCCAGAAGGAGCCCGACTTGGGGGGCTACTGCTCCGAAACCGAGCCCTCGCCAGGTGACCGCGTCGAGACCGTCCATGGCCCATCGCGTCGGGATCACCACCGTCGCAGCCTGTAGCCACTTGGGGAAAATGAAGGTCGGGACCCATGCCCCTCCGAGCATCACCATAAATAGGGTTGTCAGGATGGCCAGTCCGCGAGTAGTCTCAGGGGTTTTCCCCACACTGGCGATGAGCAGTCCGAAGGCGGCGGTCATCAGCGAGAAGGCGGCGCAGAGGCACAGGAAGCCGAGCATGCTCCCCTGAATCCGCACCCCGAAAACCAGGCGCGCGAAGCCGAACAAAATCATCAGCGTACCCATCGACGTGATGCCGCTGCTCGCCGCGCGACTGCCCAGCAGGACCCCCCGCGAAAGCGGAGCCGCGCGCATCCGTTTCCAGACGCCCTGTTGGCGGCGCAATAGGAGATTGACACCCACCTCCACGCCGACCATCAATAGGAATTGAATGCCCATGCCGCCAAAAGCATGCGCGTATCCGTTATAAGAGATGCCGCGGCCCGCCGTGACCGCCTCCGTCTGCACTTGAAACGGCAGAGTGACCGGCCCGCGGAAGACCCGCTTCCCGGCGGTCTCCATGACGGCCCCGGAGAGGATGCCCTGGAGCATGCGCATTTCGATGCTGCGCGACGGGTCGAACATCATGGCGATTTCCGGCTTGCGTCCGCCGGTGAGAAAGGCAGCGGCCGCGCCGGCTCCGAAGTCCTTGGGAATCACGAAGGCCGCGGCGGCTTTTCCCTTGCGCACGGCTTCACGCGCCTCGCCGGGCGTTGCGGGCTTCACGTCGAGGGCCGGGTCCGCGGCCAGGCGGTTGACGATTTCCTGCGTCAGCGCGCTGCCATCCAGATCGGCGATGCGGACCACGATCTTGCTGGTGTCGCCATTGCCGGCGCCGCCGCCGAAGATGTAGCCGAAGAAACTGGCGATCACGATGGGCGCCACCACGCTCATGAGAACGGCGCGCGGATCGGCGAAGAAGAGTCGGAGGTCCTTACGGACAAGGGCCAAAAAGGGGGTGAGCATCAGTCGCGCAGGCTCCTTCCGGTGAGGGTGAGAAAAACGGTTTCCAGGTTGGCCCGTTCGCTGGCCAGGTGCTGCACGGGATAGCCGCGGTCCACCAGCCAGCGCAGCACGGCGGCCGAATCTCCGCCCAGGTCGCGCATGCCGATGCGCAGCGTGGCGCCGCGCAGTTCCACCGATTCCACGCCGGGCACCTCACGCAAGTCGGACGGCTGCAGTCCGTTGCACTTGCCGTCTTCAATTTCCACGCTGAGCAGGTTGGTCACCGGCAGAAGGCGGTGCAGTCCCTGCAGCGTATCGTCGGCGATGATCTTGCCGTGATCGATAATCACCAGGCGGTCGCAGAGGCGCTCGGCCTCTTCCATATAGTGGGTGGTGTAGAGCAGCGTCTTGCCGCGTTTGCGCAGGACTTCCAGGTTGTCGAAAATGGCGTTGCGGCTCTGCGGGTCGACGCCCACGGTGGGCTCGTCCAGCAGCAGCAGTTGCGGATCGTGGAGCAGGGCGGCGGCCAGATTCAAACGGCGCTTCATGCCTCCGCTGAAATTGCGGACCGCGTCTTTGGCGCGCTCGCGCAAGCCGACCAGGTCGAGCGCTTCTTCGATGGTGCGGCGGAGGGCGGCGCCGGTGAGGTTATAGAGCGCGCCGAACAGGTGCAGGTTTTCATAGGCGGACATCTCCTCGTAGAGGCCGATGTCCTGCGGCACCAGGCCCATGCTGCGTTTCGCCGGATCGGTATCGCCGCGCAGCACGTGGCCGGCGATGCGGACCTCGCCCGAGTCGGGGCGGACCAGGCCGGCGATCATGGAGACGGTAGTGGTCTTGCCCGCGCCGTTAGGACCGAGCAGCCCGATGGTTTCGCCTTTTCCGGCGCGGAACGAGACGCCATCCACGGCGATGAGGCTGCCGTATTGCTTGCGCAGTCCGGTGACTTCCAGCATGATTCTCACCATCATACGCAGTGCCGGTAAAGAATGTTCCGCGACCAATCTTCCTTTCGAACGTCATAGGGAAGCGTAGGACGGACGATCGCCTTTCGTCGTCGGTCCAGCCGCGCAGAACTCGGAGGCTGTTTCACACGCTATGGGTGACATGCTGCAGGGGACTCTCGATATGTTGATTCTGCAAACGCTGCTGCTGGGGCCGGCGCATGGACACACGGTTGCCCACGCCATTGAGCGCCGGTCGCAGGACATTTTGCAGGTGGAGCACGGCTCGTTGTATCCCGCTCTGTACAGGCTGGAGGCGAGCGGCTGGATCGCCTCGTTCTGGGGCGTCTCGGAGAATAATCGCAAGGCCCGGTTCTACCGGCTCACGGCGGCGGGCAAGAAACGCCTGTCCGTGGAGACAAGCCGTTGGGAGCGGTTGGCGGCGGGTATCGGACACGTCCTGCGTCCGGCCAGCGAGTAGGCCCATGAGCTGGCTTCACTTTCTGCGGCGGCGTCATCTCGACCGCGAGGTGACGCGCGACCTGGAGTTCTACATCGAGGCGGAAACCGACGACAACCTGGCGCGCGGCATGACGCCGGCAGAGGCTCGCGCGGCCGCCATTCGCAAGCTGGGGAATCCGGCCTTCATTCGGGAAGAGGTATATCACATGAACACGGTGACGTTCTTCGAATCGGTGTGGCAGGACTTGCGGCAGGCCCTGCGCGGCTTGCGGCACAGCCCGGCTTTTACGGCCACGGCCGTGGTGTCGCTGGCGCTGGGGATCGGCGGCAACACGGCCGTCTTCACGGTGGTGCGGGGCGTCCTGCTGAAGCCGCTGGCCTATTCGGAGGCCGGCCGCCTGGTGAAGATCGCGGAATTCGACCGCGATACTCTGCGTGCGGAAACGGTGGACTTCACGACGACGTACGACCTGCGCGAACGCAATCGCTCCTTCCAGAGCCTCTCGCTGTACCGCGACGCGTCCGGCGCCATTGTGGGCACTGGAGAGCCGGAACTCGTGAAGGGTCTGCGTGTGGGGTACGACTTCTTCGACACTCTCGGTGTCCGTATGGCGCTGGGGCGCGCCTTCACGCGCGAGGAGGACCGGCCGGAGACGCGCTATGAGCTGATTCTGACCTATGGATTGTGGATGCGGCGATTTGGCGGCGATCCGGCAATCCTGGGCCGCACCGTGCGTCTGAGCGACTCTTCCTATACGGTGGTGGGCGTGCTGCCGCGCGAGTTTCCGTCGCCACCCGGCGGCCAAATACCGCCGGAGATGTATATGCCGCTGGGGTACGCGCTGGGCGGCCCGTCTTCATGCCGCGGCTGCCAGCACTTGCAGTTGCTGGGTCGCCTGAAGCCGGGCGTCTCCCTGGAGCAGGCGCGCGCCGACATGAGTGCGGTGATGCGCGACATCGACCGCGAGCATCCGAAGGACTATACCGAGGGCACCAATGTCCTGATGACGCCGCTGCGCGATTACGTGGTGCGCGGCGTGGATCGCGCCATGTGGGTGCTGCTGGGCGCAGTGGGGTTGGTGTTGCTGATTGCCTGCGCGAATGTGGCGAATCTGGTGCTGGCGCGGTCCACCGTGCGGGCGCGGGAACTGGCGCTGCGGGCGGCGCTGGGGGCCGGGCGGCTGCGGCTGGTGCGCCAACTGGTGCTCGAAAGTCTGCTGCTGGCAGGCGCCAGCGCCGCGGCGGGAATGGCTCTGGCATGGTGGTGGACGCGCGCGCTGGTGGAGTATGCGGCGCAGCGGATACCGCGCGCCGGCGAAATTCACATGGACATTCAGGTTCTCTGGTTCACGCTGGCGGCGAGTCTGCTGACGGTGATGATGTGCGGAGTGGCGCCGGCACTGCGCAGTTCGCGCGTGGACGTCACCGAATCCTTAAAGGATATGAGCCGTTCCACCGAAGGCCGGGGCCGCCACACCATGCGCGCGCTGCTGGTGACGGGAGAACTGGCGCTGGCCTTCGCGCTGGTGATGGGCGCCGGTCTGTTGGGCAAGAGTCTGCTGCGGCTGACGGGCGTGAATCCCGGCTACGATCCGCACAATGTGCTGACGCTGAATACCTACGTTTACGCGAAGCGGTACGCCAAACCGGAAGCCGAGTTGAACTACTATCAGCAGGCGTTGGACCGCCTGCGCGCCACTCCCGGTGTGGAGAGCGCGGCGATGGCCAGCGTACTGCCGCTGGGCAGTTTCGACCGCCGCAGTTTGCACGTGCAGGACCGCCATCTGGAGAACGAGGCGGCGGCGCCGTCGCCCGATACCTATTCCATCTCGCCCGACTATTTCCGCGTGATGCGGATTCCGTTGAAGCGCGGACGCGTCTTCACGACGGCCGACGGGATAGGGTCGCCGAAGGTGGCGCTGATCAGCGAATCCTGCGCCCGGTCGGTATTTCCGCGGGAAGACGCGATCGGCAAACGCATCCAATTGGGCGGGCGGCATGACGACCAGGAATGGATGACGATCGTCGGGATTGTGGGCGACGTGCGGCAGTACAGTCTCGACCAGCCGTCCAATATGGAAGCGTACATTGCCCAGGCGCAGGACGTGAATTTCGGTTATAGCCTGGTGGCGCGCACTACAGTCGATCCGCGGCGCTTGGAGAAGGCGGCCCGGGAGGCGTTCTACGCGGTGGACGCGACGCAGCCTGTGTTTCGCGTGCAGCCGATGGAAGACTACGTGTCGGACACGCTGGCGACGCGCCGGTTCACCCTGATGCTGCTGGCGCTGTTCGGCCTGCTGGCACTATCGCTGGCGGGGATCGGGATCTACGGAGTGATGTCGTACGCCGTGAGTTTGCGGACGCGGGAGATGGGGATTCGCATGGCCTTGGGCGCCGGCGAGACCGCCGTGGTTTCGATGGTGCTGCGGCAGGGACTTGCGATGGCGGCGGTAGGCATCGGACTGGGCGCGGCGGCATCTCTGGGGCTCACGCGATTCCTCACGACGCTGCTCTATGAGGTGCGGCCGGCGGATCTGTCTACCTTCGCAGCTACGGCCTGCGGACTCGCCGCGCTAGCCGTTTTGGCCGCATACATTCCAGCCCGCCGCGCCGCCCGCATCGACCCCATCCGAGCCCTGCGAGTCTGAAGGCCCGGCGCAGTTGTCGAGGGAATCGCACGAGGTGTTAAAATCCCCATGTCCGATTTCGGACAGGCGCATCCGGATTCGCACACGGCCGGATGCGCGGGGTACTTAGAATGAGCCGGTTACGGGGAGCCCTTGAATTGCATCGTCCTTATGCGATGCGAACCTTCCTGCAGGATTTTCGATTTGCCCTGCGGATTCTCTCGGGGAATCCGGGGCTGGCCGCCGTTGCCGCGCTGACTCTGGCATTGGGAATCGCTTCCACTGCCACCGTCTTCAGTTGGATCGATTCCCTGCTGCTGCATCCCTTCCCGGGATCGGTGCGCAGCGAAGAACTGGCCGTGCTGGAGATGTCGATTCCCAGCGCGCCCAATGGCGGCACTTCCGTTTCCTGGCTGGACTACACGGACTTTCGCGACCACCTGCAACTGGTGCGCGGCCTCTCGCCGCAGCGGTATTGCTCCCTGAGTATCGGCGATCCGGACTCGGCGCGCCTGGCATGGGGCGAACTCGTAGGCGCTGGTTATTTTGAAGTGCTGCGGGTGCCGCCGCTGTTGGGCCGCATGTTCGTTTCGGGCGACAACGGAGATACCCCGGGCGCCTATCCGGTGACGGTGATCAGCGAGCGTCTCTGGCGGAGTTACTTCCATTCCGACCCCGCCATCGTGGGTAAAACGGTGCGCGTGAACCGGCGGCAACTGACGGTGGTGGGTGTGGCGCCGGCGGTCTTTCGAGGCACGGCGCCGGCCATGCTGCTGGATCTCTGGGTGCCTGCCTCGATGGGCGTCGATCTGGGCTTGATGGGCGATACGGCATACAAGGATCGGACCTACCGGGACTTCGCCTCGATGGTCGTGCGGCTCAAGCCGGGGGTGTCGATTGAAGCCGCGCGGGCCGAGGCCGTGGCGGTCGCGGCCAGTCTGACGAAGGCCTATCCGAACACGAATAAGGGAGTCTCTGCGACCGTTCTGCCGCCATGGCGTGCCCATTCGGGAACGGGCGATCTGCTGCTTTCGCCGCTGCGGATTCTGATGGCGGTCTCAGTGGTGCTGCTGCTGATTGTCTGCGCGAATGTGGCCAATCTGCTGCTGGCGCGGTCCGTGATGCGCCAGCGCGAATTCGGCATACGCATTGCATTGGGGGCGTCGCGGTGGCGCGTGGCGCGGCAACTCATGACGGAGACGCTGCTGCTGGCGGCGCTTGGGTCGGCTGCCGGAATTCTGCTGCTCTCCTGGATGTGGAACTCGCTGTTATTTCTGGTGCCCGACGTGGGGCTGCCGATTGCGCGCGAGTTTGTGCTCAACGGGCGGATCGTAGGGTTCACGGCGGTGTGCTGCGTCTTCTGCACTCTGATTTCGGGGGCGGCTCCGGCGCTGTTTTCGGCGCGCGCCAGCCTGAACGAAGTGTTGAAAGAAGGCGGACGCGGCGGCATGGGCGGCGCCACGCACCGCACCCGCAATTTGCTGGTGATTGCCGAAGTGGCTCTGGCTGCCGTGGCCCTGGTAGGCGCGGGACTGTTCGCGCGCAGTTTCTGGAACCTGCGGCAGATTCATCCGGGCTTTGAGAGCGGCAATGTGCTGTTCGGCCGGTTCTTTATGGAAGGCACGGGCTTCACCGGCGAGCAGCAGAGCGAGTTCGCGCTGCGTCTGAAACGCAATCTGGAAAGCCGGCCCGGAATCACCGGCGTGAGCTACACGGACTTCGTGCCGCTGAGTACCACCGCCGGACCTTACGACCGCGTGGAACCGGAAGGGTACGTCCGGGCCGCCGGCGAATCGATGAACGTGAATCGCGCGGCGGTGGCTCCGGGGTACTTCGGAGTGGTCAGGATTCCGCTGCTGAAAGGCCGCGACTTTTTGGAGAGCGACGATCGCAAAGCGGCGCCGGTGATGATCGTCAATCAGGCCTTTGCGCGCCGTTATTTCCACACCGAGGACGCGGTGGGCAGGCGCGTGAAGATGTTCGGAAAGTGGATGATGGTAGTGGGAGAGGCGCGCGATAGCGCCTACTTCAATCCGGCCGAATCGCCTCGTCCGTTTTTCTACTTCCCGTTTCGGCAGGTAGAGAACCGGCTGCACGAATTGGACTACCTGGTGCGCACCGCGGGAGACCCGGTGCAAGCCATTCCCACGCTGCGGCGGGCGGTGCTGGCCACCGACCCGGCGGCATCGTCGTTTCATCCGGTGGCGCTTTCCGAGTACATTCAGATCGCGCTATTTCCGCAGAAGGTGGCGGCTAGTCTGACGGCGGCATTGGGCGCGATGTGCCTTTTCCTGGCGGCTTTGGGGCAGTTCAGTGTGATGTCGTGCGCGGTGAATCAGCGGGCGCAGGAGATCGGCGTGCGTATGGCCATGGGCGCGCGGCCGCTGGACGTGATCGGCATGGTGGTGCGTCAGGGAATGGCGCTGGTGGGCGCCGGACTAGCGGTCGGAATCGCCGCGGCTTTCACGCTGGCCCGCCTGGTTTCCGGCATGCTGGTCCACGTGAGTGCCCGCGACCCGTTCACGTTCGCCGCCGCGGCAGTGTTTCTGGCGCTGATCGCTTTGGCGGCAACGTGGCTGCCGGCGCGCCGCGCCACGCGAGTGGATCCCATGATCGCGTTGCGGCAGCAGTAAGCCGGCTGGGTGCATGCTTGGGTTGACATCTTACCTGAACGGCGACATACTTATGTCGGATGCCGACCTGAAGCGTTCGCGCGCTTCGAGCGTCAGGTGAAGCGGAGGTCCGGCCATGTGGCGGCGAAAGAGACGATCCTTCGAAGACTTTCGGGAGGAGATCGAATCGCACCTGGCGATCGAAGCAGACGCACTGCGCGAGGCCGGCTCGAAAACTGCCGCGCGTCAGGCCTTTGGCAATGTCGGGGCTGCTCAGGAGCGCTGGTACGAGCACGGCCGCTGGATGGTTTTCGACCACCTGAAGCGGGATGGCTGGCAGGCTTTGCGCCAGTTGAAGAAGCGGCCCGGTTTCAGCGCGCTGGTGATTCTCACGCTGGCGCTGGGGATTGGCGCCAACTCGGCGATTTTCAGCGTAGTCGACGCGGTCCTGTTGCGTCCCTTGCCTTATAAGGATGCGGGGCGGCTGGCGATGTTGTTTTCCGGAGATCCCGCGCAAGAGCTTCACGAAGGCCGGGTGTCGCTGCCCAACTTCGAGGATTGGAAGCAGAGGAACCGCAGCTTCGAGTACATGACTGCATTTGTCGGCCAGACCTTCCTGCTGGCCACGGGCGGGTCGCCGGAGAGAATGCGGACGGCCCGCGTGGGAGCGGACTTCTGGCCGTTACTTGGTGTGGCGCCCGTGCTGGGGCGCGTGTTTACTCCCGAAGAGGAGCGGCGCGGCGAGCGGGTCGCGGTGCTGAGTTACGCGGTCTGGCAGCAGGAGTTCGGAGGGTCGGCAGACGTTTTGGGATCGCGGCTGGGAATGGACGATCGAAGCTATCGGGTGATCGGCGTGATGCCGCCGGACTTCCACTTTCCGTTTCCCGACAGCAAGGTCTGGGAGCCCATGACTGCGCATCCGTATTGGGCGCGCAACCGGACCGGCCCACGCTCGGATCCTTTGTGGGGTGTGGCGGCAAGGCTGAAGACGGGCGTCACCTGGTCTGGCGCGCAGACTGAAATGAACGCGATTGCCCGCCGCTTGCGAACTGAGTATCCGGGTCCGGGAATGCCGGCCCTCATCCCCGTAGTGCCGCTCGATCGCCAGCTCACCGGCAAATTCCGTCTTTCCCTCTGGCTTCTGCTGGGTTCGGTCTTCCTGATGCTGCTGATCGCGTCCATCAACGTGGCCGGCCTGCTTCTGGCTCGCGGATCGGTACGCGCCCGGGAATTCGCCGTGCGCCGCGCGCTGGGCGCCGGAACAGCCAGAATCGCCGGGCAGGTTCTGACCGAGACCCTGGTTCTTTCGGCGTGCGGCGGCTTGCTGGGACTTCTGCTGGCAGTCAGCGGCGCCGAGGCGGTCAAGGCGTTTGGTCCGGCGGAAATTCCACGCCTAGCCGAGGTACGGGTGGACTGGGTGGTGCTCCTGTTCACCGCTGGAATTACCGCATTCACGGCGTTACTGGCCAGTGTGTGGCCGGCGATGGCGGCGGGCAGGATGCGCATCGCCAGCCGGCAATGGACCTCGGTATCGACGCGGCGAACCGCCGATTTCCTGGTGGTGGGGGAGTTCGCGCTGGCTCTCGTCCTGCTGATCTCGGCGACCCTGCTGATTCGTAGTTTTCTGTTGCTCCATGCCGTGGATCCGGGCTTCCGTCCGGACCACATGCTGGCCATGCGGGTCGATCTTCATCTGGGGAGGACCGACGACCAACAGGCGGCCTATTTCGAGGAGGCGATCCGGCGCGTCGACTCGATTCCGGGGGTCCATTCCGCCGCCGCCGTTACCGGTTTCCTGCGCAGCGATCCGGAGGATTCGGTGCAGATTGAGGGACGGCCCCTGCAAGAGCCCGGACCCTGTCTGGATCTGACGGCCGGCCCATTTCTGGAGACCGCCGGGATTCCTTTGAAAAGCGGGCGCATCTTTTCGGATCGGGACAGCCGCGGCGCACTGCCTGTCGCCATCGTGAACGAGGCCATGGCGCGATTGTATTGGCCGGGGAGCGATGCCATCGGCAAGCGCTTTCGCTTTCGCGTCTCGGAACCCTGGATCACCGTGGTCGGAGTGGCCGGCGATATGCGGCGGCAGGGAATGGACCGGCCGGCCGCGCCCCAGGTTTTCCGCCCTCGCCGCCAGGGCTTGGAGAACATGATGGACATCATCGCGCGGACCAATTTGCCGCCGGCGGCGATGGCGTCGATGGTGAGGGATGAGATACAGGCGGTGGACAAGAGCGTCGCTAAGTTCAGGGTGGGTATCGTAAGCCAGGAGATGGTGGAAGCGGCGGGCGAACGGCGGTTCGACACGTTCCTGGTGAGTAGTTTCGCGATTGCTGCCTTGCTGCTCTCGGCCATCGGCATCTATGGTCTGCTGCATCATTCGGTGGTGCAGCGAACCAACGAAATCGGGGTGCGCGTAGCGCTGGGAGCGCAGCCCGGGGCGGTGATGAGCATGGTGCTGCGGCAGGGTTTGAGGCTGGCCGCGGCGGGCGCCGCGCTGGGACTGGCGGGCGCATTTCTCGTAGCGCGGCTCTTATCGGCGCTGCTCTACGGAATCGCCCCGACCGATCCGCTGACCTTTGGCATCGCGGTGCTGCTCTTGATTGCGGTGGCCGGACTGGCGTGCTATGTGCCTTCGCGCCGCGCCGCGCGCATCGACCCGATCCTGGCGCTCCGGCAGGATTGACCGCCGTTCCTACGGCACCAGCTTCCACCAGGCCAGGCAGATGACCACCGTACCGATGGCGCACAGGAGGAGCCCGGAGAAGCGCTTCTTCAATAGGAAGAAGATCAGCACGAAGCCGGTGAGTGAGACCAGGGTCATGAGCACCGCGGAGATATCGATGATCATGGCCCAGGCTTTTCCGGTGTCCCGGCCCTTGTGGAGATCGTTGAGGACGGCCCACAGCCCGAGGCGCGTTTCCGATAGTTCGTAGGCGCCGGTGGTGCGGTCGATGGAGGCGTCGGCGGCATATCCCGGACCCTTGAACGAGACGGAGAGCTGCGAATCATCCACGCGGAAATCGTGGAGGCCGCCGGTGATGTGGTGGGTGCGGCGGAAGTACTCCACGATCTGGAGCTTATCGACGTCCTTGCCCATCCACGCCGGGGGCACGCTGCCTTTGAATTGCGTGGTGCGTTCCTGTCCGTCGAACCACGTGGCGTGGTTGAGGGTCAGGCCGGTGACGGCGAA
The DNA here is from genome assembly GCA_035551455.1 of Candidatus Sulfopaludibacter sp. Lineage (GTDB taxonomy): Bacteria > Acidobacteriota > Terriglobia > Bryobacterales > Bryobacteraceae > Sulfopaludibacter. Next base: position 9,726 of record DASZMZ010000014.1, on the reverse strand, counting down.
GAACAGCAGCACCGCGAAGCTGAACATCGAGAGGTAAATGTGCAGCCAGCGGGAAACCGACGCCAACTTTCGTTTCCACAGCGGCTTGTGACGGACCGGCGCGGCCGGTGGCCTATCGGGTGACTCTGTGATAGTCGAGCGAAGCGGATGCAATTTCCTGTCCCCTTGGGAGATCTATTTTGGACGGCGTGCCGTTGAAGTCGATTTCGTGGTGCAGCAGATCGTACCCGCCATGTTCGCGGGCGCATTCGATGTAGACGGTGTACTTGCCCGGCTTGACCGGCTTGCCCTGATTGTCCTTGCCATCCCACTCCAGCGTGTAGTGGCCGGGGGAGCGGGTGGCGCTGGAAATGGAGTGGGCCAGGTCATTGCCCTCGGCCATGGAGCGGATCCTGTCGCCGCGGTACCAGGCGCGCAATTCGGGCAGGTAGCGATCCTTATTGAACCAGAGGGCGATGGTGCGGACGGGGAACTTGTCGGCGTCCTCCACCCAGGCGGCGAGATAGGGTCGGCGGGCGCGGCCATCGAGTTGAGCCAGATTGACGCTGATGGTGAGTTCCATGGGCGCGGTTGCGGCCGCGGCAGGCGCAGCGGCGAGCGCCATGGCATTCCAGCCGGGACTCGCGATGCGGCGTCCGCTGGAGGCGATCAGCAGATACTCGGTGCCCGGGATGGAAGCGGCGACGCGGCGGCTCTCGGCGGGCGACATCACGGAGAAGGCGGTGGCCATGGCGCCGGCGTCGGCGGGATTGGCGGCGACCACGGTGGAGCTGAGGATTGCGTCGGCCGGCATGCCGGTACGCGGATCCACGATGTGCGAGTAGTGGCGGCCCTCGATCAGCTCGCCGCGACGGTAATTGCCGCTGGTGGCGATGGCGCGATTGCGGAGTTGCAAGGTGGCGATGGGGGCGGCGTTTTCGGCGTCGGATTTAGGATTGGCAATGTCCACCAGTTCGGCGGTCTGGCCGCGGATCACCAGGTCGCCCCCGATATTGACGACGACGCTGTGGACGCCGTCTTCGGCAAGGGCGGCATCGGCGGCACGTCCGGCGATATAGCTTTTGGCGAAGGAGTTGAGCGCCAGGGGAGTGTCGCTCAGGTGGGTGGCGGTGTGGTGCGCCGGGTCCAGACTCCAGTGCTGCTGCCGCACGGCTGCGACGGCCCCGGCGATCTCCTGCTGGGAAGGCAGGGTGTGGCGCGCTTCCGCCTGTTTCCAGACGCGGGTGACGGCCTCGGCCGAAGCGTCGAGAGCGCCGCCGGAACGCTGCCGCCATTGGTCGAAGAGGCCCAATACCTCGAACAGTTCGGGCGATACCGGGACAGCCTGTCCGCGCGTTTTCTCCCAGCGGCTGAATTCGCTGGAGGGGTCGTACGAACTCAGGATTTTCGATTCGCGTTCGATCTCATTCAGGACTGCCGATTCGGCGCGCGCCGCCTCGGCCTGGTTGGCCGCTCCCACTTTCAATTCCAGGGAAGTGCCCAGGACATTTTCGTAATGGAATTGATAATTATGCCGCCGGAGCGAGGTGGAAGAGGCTGCGCCCAGGCATAGAACTAATGCTGAAATACCGCTGATAGTCAGGAATAGGGGTCTCATGGTGGGTTGGGTTTTGGTCGCCTTTTGAATGTTCTGCCGGGCGGCTTGGCGCGGAATCTTCAGTATAGAATAGACGCCGCCAGGCTGCTCGTCGCGCACCCCTTTGCGCTACTCTGTACGCATGGTGCGTTCAGTTACACTGCTGCTGTTCCTTGCGCTGAGCGCGTTGGGCCAGGATGTTTGCCGCAACGGCCTGTTCGCCGATGAGCAGGACAACTTGCAATTGGCCCGCGTGACGGGCGGCGCTCCGGCCGTGTTCCTGCAGGACACCGCGGCAGGTTGTCCGCAGAAAGGCGCGGCATGCGGCAAGAAGGAGAGCGCCGCGCCGGGTACGGAACTGCTGGTCAGCAAGGTGCGGAACGGATTCGCGTGCGCCTGGCAGACTCTCGATCTGATGGGTTGGATACCGGCGGCGCGGCTCGACCTGACCGTGGCCTTCGATCGCAATCCGCCCGCGACCGCGTGGGTCGGCGATTGGAAGGTCTTCGACAATCACCTGGAGCTGGCCGTGTTGCCGGATGGCAAGCGGCTACAGGTGAAAGGCCATGCTTTCTGGCACGGCATGAGCAGCACGCACGAAGGCTCGGTGGCAGGCGACGGGACCGCATCGGCGAACCATCTGACCATCCGCGAGGATGGCTGTGAACTGCGGCTGACACTGGTGGGTCGCCGACTGGTGGCCGGCGACAACAGCGCCTGCGGCGGGGCCAATGTGCGATTTACCGGTGTCTACGAACTGGCGCGTCCGGCGTTCGAAGCGCGTTCGGAATCCACTTTGAAGTACGGGCGGAATTCCGACGGGCAGGATACCGTGGACATCGTCAACGTGACCTTCGATCTGGCGCAGACCGCCAATCAGGATCGGCTGATTTTGCGCAAGACACACACCGAGGCAAACGTGATCGACGACATGGGCAACGACCCGAAGATCACCGTGGAGGCTTGGCCGCTGGGCGTGGATCTGAAGGAGAAGCCGCGGTACGCGATTACGGTAGAGGGTCAGAGCGCCGCCGTGGTGGACAACGCGCTGCTGGTGATCGATCGGACGCAGGAGGCTCCGTGGTGGAGCGTCTATCATCTGGATACCGGCAGGCCGTTCTTCGATACCTTCGCGCCGCTGGCCCGATTCTCCCTGACGGACGTAGTACAGACGCCGCGCTATGCCGGTCTGGAAATTCCAGGCGACGACATCGCGGATAAGCGGTTGAAGGCGCCCGGCGTAGTGGGCGTGCTGACGTACGCCGATGAGGATCGCGTGCGTCGCGAGGCGCTGATCACGTGCGACAACGTGGAACGCGCGCAGGTGCTGCGGTCCTTCGCGGACACTACTTTCGAACTGGCGGCGGCGAACAAGACGATTCGGATTACGCTGACGCCTTTTGACCCGACCGGTCACACTCCGGCGGCCGTGCTGCTGGTCCCGGTGGTCAATGACGATCTCGATCTGGCGCACGCCCGATTGCCGGCAGGCATCCGCATGGGCGCGTGGAAACGGTAGTTATTTGACGGCGAAATCCCAGATCTGAATGTTGACCTTGCCCGCGGTGTACTCGATCACGGCGTATTCCCCCGGCGCCATCTTCTCCTTCGGCCAGATCTTATACAGCCCGTCGGGCGTCAACTGTTGCCGGAAAATGTCGACCATCACTGGGTCTTCTTCCACTTCCTTGGTGACCGGCATGTACGTCAGATTCTCGACGATGCGGATGGCGCCCTTTGTCGTCACCTTACAAATGCCGAAGCGCTCGGTTTCGGAAAGCTGGATGTAGAACTCCTGCTCGGGATTGGTGAAAACGTTCTGCGCGTGGGCGCCTTCGATTTCCAGAGTCGCCCGGCCGCTGATGGCCGGGATCGGGGACAGCGCCTTCAAAATCTCGCGCTTCTTGTCGCTGTGCACCGCGCCTTCGGCCAATTTCAGGGGTTTGGTCTGGTCGCCCTGGAGCCAGTAGACTCCGGGATTCTCCGGAATCCGCAGGGTCTCCTTTTTTATGGAGCGTTCCAGGGCGGCTTCATCGTCCAGGACCTTGGTATCGTGATCGATGGTGGCCTTGCGCGCGGCGGCTTCCGTGTCGGTCTTTTTCAGGTCCACCATGTCCAGGGGAATGTCTTCCCATTCCTCCCGTTCCACGCTGTAAAAGTGGACCCGGTCGGTCTGCACCTGGTATTCCCGCACAAGGTGATAGCCGCCATCTTTCAAGTATAACTTGATGTTTGCGGCCCACACCGTGAACGACAGAAAAAGGAGTGCAATCCAAGCCTTCCGCATACTGTCCTCTCCATACTGTAACGCCTTGGCGGAATGGGTGCTAATTTGGAATGTCCTCGCGCGTCCTCTATTCGTACTCTGTTCGCCTTTGGTAAGTCCATCCCAAATTCGGACAGTTCGTATTATTTTCGAACTCGTTGCCGTGGACTTACGTAGTTCTCAAAGAACCACTTGCGGCGATTGGACATTGGCAGTACGTTTGCGGCCATAATAGCTTTTCCGGAGTCTTATTTCTTATGCATCGTGTGAAGTCTGTCATTGCGGTCCTGCTGAGCGGGACACTGGCGCTCCCGGTTTTCGGGCAGACGCAATCGTTTACGCTGGAAAACGGCCACGGCTTCGTCTACGGGCTGACCCACCCGTACCGTCCCCACCCGGTGGCGAATGTCAGTTTCGAGGATTCTCCGCGGCTCGAAAAGTTGATGCGCGCCGGCGTCATCTACCTTTCGTTGCGCGATGCGATTGCGCTGGCGCTGGAGAATAACCTGGATCTCGAATCGGCTCGCTATACGCCCAAACTGGCCCTCGCCGATTTGCAGCGCGCCAGTGCCGGCCAGTTGGTCCGCAACGTATCTACGAGCCTCTCGGCCGGTCCGTCCTCGGCATCGTTAAGCGTGCTCTCCGGCGCTTCGGCCACCAATGTCGGATCCAGCAGCGGCGGTTCGAGCAATAACGGCGTGCTGAGCGGCTTGAGCATTCAGTTGGCCGGCGCCGCGATTCCCAACGTCGACCCGGTGGCCTTCATCGGGGCGGGCTTCTACCACTCGACGCAGATTGAGACGTCCACCGTGTTTACCGGAACCTCGGCGCTGGTGCAGCAGTACAAGAATCTGCAGTACGGCGTGCAGCAGGGCTTTTGGACCGGTACGCAGGTCACTCTGGCGCTGGGTAGCGTCTTCGGCGCCACGCAGAATGCCACCACGGCCCTGTTCAACCCGGTGAGCACCGGCAGTCTCTCGCTCGGCATCACGCAGAATCTGTTGAACGGCTTTGGACTCGCCGTCAACCAGCGCGCCTACCATAAGGCCCGCAACAATCTGCGCGCCGACGACCTGTCTTTCAAGCAGCAGGTGATCCTCACCGTTACCAACGTGGTGAACCTGTATTGGGACCTGGTCACCTATAACGAATCGCTTAAGGTCAGCCAGGAGACGCTGCAGCTCGATACGCAGCTTTATAACGACAATAAGCGCCGCGCCGCCCTCGGAGCCATCGCAGAAATCGACATCATTCAGGCCGAGGCCGATCAGAAAGCCGCCGAGCAGGATGTGGTCAATCGCGAATCGCAATTGCTCCGTCAGGAAATGATTTTGAAAAGCGTGCTGACGCGCAGCGGGTTGGACAATACCGCCATCGCGCTGGCCCGCATCGTGCCCACCGACCACATCGCCATCCCCGCCAACGAGGCTGTTATCCCGGTGCAGGATCTGGTCACCGAAGCCATCGCCAAGCGGCCGGAAATCGAACAGAACCAGATTTCGCTGGAGAATGCGCGGCTGGACCTGTTGGGCGTGAAGAGCAACCTGCTGCCTTCGCTGCAGGCTTTCGCCAACTTCTCTAATGCCGGACAGGCCGGCTCCATCGCCAGCACGCAGGTGCCGATCTACGACGCCAAAGGCAACCTTCTGGGCTACCGGGCGCTCGGTCCGAGCGACGTGAATAACTTCCTGGTGGGCGGCTACGGTACGGTACTGAGTCAGATCTTTTCGCGCAACTTCCCCAATTACAACGTGGGCTTCAATCTCACCATTCCGCTGCGCAATCGGGCCAATCAGGCCGATCAGATTACCAGCGAATTGCAGTACCGCCAGGCGCAGATCTCCGATAAGCAGTTGCACAACAACATCAAGCTCACCGTGATCAACGATTGGACGGCGCTGCGCAATGCCCGAGCCGCTTACGATACCAGCGTGGCCGCGCGCAAGCTGTCTGATGCAACCTTGGCCGGGGTGCGCCGCAAGTACGAACTGGGCAGCGCCACCATTCTGGACGTGGTGATCGCGCAGCGCGACGATACCACACGCCGTCTCTCCGAAGTGGACGCGCTGGATCAGTTACAGGGCGCGCGCACCGGTATGGAAAGGGATCTGGGCAAGATCCTGGACGATTACAGCGTGGACATCGATGAGGCCAAGACCGGCACCGTGAAGCGTGAAGCCGATCCCATTCCGGTGATTCTGCAGCAGCCCAACGGTGTGATTCGCAATAAGTAGAGCGGGGAAGGGGTGGCCCCTTTGGTATCCTGAAATTTGGCCAAAATCTACCCCTTCCAACCCTACCGCTATAGCGAAAAAGCCGGCAGCCTGAGTGACCTGGTCACCCAGCCTTACGACAAGATCACGCCTGCTCTGCAGGCTGCGTATCTGGCGAAGAGTCCTTATAATCTGGTCCGCGTGATACTCGGTCCGCGCCAGCCGGACGATTCGCCCGCCAACAATGTCTACACGCGCGCCGCATCGTTCCTGAATGAGTGGATTCATTCGGGCGTGCTGGCTCGCGAAAACGAAGCGGCCATCTTCCCGTACTTTCAGGAATTCACCGAGCCGGATTCCGGTGAGCGCATCGTGCGCCAAGGCTTCATCGCGCTCGGCGCCGTGGAGGACTACTCGGCGCGCGTGGTACACCGGCACGAGCAAACGCTCTCCGGTCCTAAGAAAGACCGTCTGGAATTACTGCGTCACACGCATGCCCACTTCGGCCAGTTATTCATGTTGTATCCGGACCCCGAGGCTGCCATTGACGCGATCCTGCTGGAAGCTTCGCGCTCCGCTCCTTTGAGTGAAGTTACCGACGAATACGGCGTGATTCATCGCATCTGGAAGATCACAGATGCGCCGCGTATTCAGGAACTTATGGCCGACAAGAAACTGGTGATTGCCGATGGGCATCACCGGTACGAGACCGCGCTGGCGTTTCGGGACGAGAATCCCACGCTGCCGGGCGCCGACCGCGTGATGATGACGTTCATCAACATGCACTCGCCGGGGCTGCGCATTCTGGCTACGCACCGCCTGGTCAACGGGATTCCCGCGGACGGCTTCCCCGACGACTTCCTGAGGAAGGCCGCGCTGGATTTTCAGGTCGAGGAAATTGACGGGCTCGACCGCCTGAAGTCCGAATGGGAGGCATGCGGAAACCGAACCATTATCGGCGCCGCCATCGGTAACCGGCTGTTCAAGCTGGAAGCTCGTGATATGTCAGATGAACTGGACGTGCGGATTTTGCACGAGGTGATCCTGGCCAAGGTCCTCGATATCGGGGAGGAGGCGGTGCGCGACGAAAAGCATCTGCGCTACATGCGCGGCCTGGATCACGCAGTGGAAGAAGCGCGGAATCACACCGCTCAGATCGCGTTTCTGCTGAAGCCTACCTCAGTTGGGCAAGTAGCCGACACCTCATTTGCGGGTGGCGTGATGCCCCAGAAATCGACTGACTTCTATCCCAAAGTACTGACGGGACTCACAATCTATAAGCTCGACTAACATTTGGTCTTGATTTTGACTCCGGCGTCTCCCTATACTGTACCTACTCGTACTATTAGTAGGAGGGAATGGCTCTTGAATGACTCAGTCGCAGCTGTGGCAACCGTGCTCCCCAATAACGCGCCTGGAGCGGTCGAGATACTGAACTGGCGCGCCGGACAACTTGAGTTTTCCGCCATGTGTGCCTTCGTGCCGGGTGCAGTGATCCGTGTACAGTCCGGCGACACGTTGTGGTTCGCCGAAGTAATCTCGTCGTGGGAGGGCGAGAAGGGCTTCCTGATTACCGCGCACGTGGAACACAGTCTGAGATTATCCGCCGTCCCCGTGCTGACGCGGCACTGAAGGGAACAAATCGGCCGGATTCGCGTACACTCGGGTGTGAGACCCGCGTGACGGAACTGCTGCAACCAGCCCTCGCCCTCTGGCGCCAATGTCCGGTGAGTTCGCCCGCTTTCGAGCATGCCTTCACCGCGGACCAGCAGGCCGCGCGGGAAGCGCGCATGGACCACTTCCTGGTAAGCCTCGAAGGCGAACTGCGTCATCCTCCGGGCACTCGCGCCGCCCGCAAAGCCATGCACGAGAGGCTGACCGGCGCCTTCGCGGAGTTCGGCCGCACGGCCCTGAATCTGGAGGATCGCCACCTGGACATGTTGCTGGCCGGCGGTTTCTCCACCATCGGCACTACCATGGCGCGCGAGGCTCGGGCCTTCGATCCGGATGTCGAGGTCGCCGATATCTTTCAGGCCAGCCGCAACGCCTGGACCGCCTGCGGGCTGCAAGTGCTCTTCGGGGGCGCCATGTGCCTCTCGCCGTCCATCTTCGCGTACAGCATGCTGTACCCGTACACTGACAACTATCTGGACGATCCGGCCACTCCGGCGGAAATCAAGCGCGGCTTCAATCAGCGTTTCAGTCAACGGTTGCAGGGAGGGGAAGCCCCGCCGCAAGGCCGCTACGAATCGCTCATCTGGCGTCTGGTGGAGCGCATCGAATCGCAGTATCCCCGGGGAGAATATCCGGCCGTCTACCGGAGCCTGCTGATGATCCAATCGGCCCAGGAAAAGAGCCTGATGCTGATGCGCAAACCGGCGCCCCACGACGGCGTGGATGTGCTGGCGCTCAGCTTTGAGAAGGGCGGCGCCTCGGTGCTGGCCGATGGCTACCTGGCGGCGGGAGCGCTCACGCCCGATCAAGCCCGCTTTGTCTTCAACTGGGGCGTCTTCCTGCAGCTTGCCGATGACTTGCAGGACGTACAAGAGGACCGGCAGGCCGGCGTTCGCACCATCTTCTCGCAAGCCGCCGGGCGCGAACCGCTGGATGCGCTCACCAATCGGCTGATGCAATTCGGCGGGCGCGTGATGATGCAGATGCACGATCTATCGGAGACGGCCAGCCTGCCGCTGCGCCAGCTCATCACGCGCAGTTGCCTGTCGTTCCTGGTGCGGTCCGCGGGAGAGGCAGCGCCGCTCTACACGCCGGAATATGTGGCCGCGGTCGAGACGCTCTCGCCCTTCCGATTCGCGTTCCTGAGCGACCGCCGCGCCCGTTTTCAGCGCCACAGCGGCAAACTGGCCCGGCTGTTCGAGGCCTTCCTGGCGGGCGACCCGGACGAGCCGGCTTTCCCCCTGCTCCCCAGTTCCCTCATGCCCCGCTGGTAACGGAGGCACTTCGGGCAGATTCTGGATTCCCCAGTTTCTCCCGTGCCCGTTGCAGTGCCTTCGGGTCGCGCGTCAATTCGGTGGCATCCGCATCGGCCAGGGTTTCGCGATCCGGTATCGCCACGAAATTCCGCAGCAGGGCCATCAACCGGGGCGCCGGCGCCAGGAGCGCCAGTCCTGCCAGCAGCGTATCCGGCAGGGTATCGGAATTGGCGACGTGAGAAAGCTCGCGGGCCAGGATCGCCTCCAACTCACTCGGCTCGAGCAATGCCAACAGACCGGTGCTCACCGCGATCACCGATGTCTGCGGCGTCAAACCGAGCGCGAAGGCGGTGGGCGCCTTCTGGTCCATCACATATAGGTTGGGAATCGCCACGTCCGCCCGGACCGCAAGCCGCTCGAGCAGACACTGAGCTTCTCGCGCGTCGTCGCCGGCGGGCCTCGCACCCCAGTGGGCCAGCAGACGGCGCGTTGGCGAGGCAACGTAGGCCCAGAACACCACTCCGAAGACCGCCGACAATCCGGCTGCGAAGGCGATCAGAATCTCCGCCCGCAGGGTCTTCTCGGCGGACGTGTATTCGTTGGCGGCGCGCAAGTCCTCGGCCAGATCGGCATCGGCGCGCTTGCGTGCTTTCCGTGCCAGAGGATCCAGACGCCGCATTCGCAATTCGTGGAAGCGAGTCAGGTGGGTCTGACGGGTGACCTGCCAGGTGATCCCTTCCG
>DASZMZ010000013.1:0-5327 GCA_035551455.1 Candidatus Sulfopaludibacter sp. | reverse complement strand
TCTCCTGCTCGGTATGTGGCTCGCCGGTGGCCTCATCCTCACTGGGGTGATCGACCAAAACTCGCGCGCCGTCGATCGCCTCTTGGTGCAGGCCGACCCCGCTGCCACCCTGCGCATCAAAGTCCTGGGCGCCGCCGAAACCAGCCTGCTCCTGCGCTATGAAGCCGCCGAATTGAGCCGCGACGAAATCGAATTCTGGGAAGACGCCCAACTCGCGCTCGCCGCCTTCTTCCTCTTCTTCATGCTCTTCGGCACCGGCGAAGGCAAACTCACCCTGGCCCTCTCGCTCGCCCTCTTCCTCAGCGTCATAGCCCAACGCTTCGCGCTCTCGCCCGAAATCGCCTCGTATGGCCGGCTGACCGATTTCGCCCCTGCCGGAGTTCCGTCCGGATATCACGCCAAACTCCTGGTCCTCCAGACTACCTATTTCGCGGTCGAGGTGGGAAAGTGGATTGTGACCATCGGCCTCGCGGCCATCCTCATCGGACGCGGCAGCAACCGCCGCAGCAAACCGTTAGCTAACTCCTGGAGCCAGTTCAATGTGGTCGATAAATCCAATCACGGCCATGTCGATCGGTGAATTCGGCCGCCCCACCGAAGTCATCGCGCTGAAGCCTTCCGTCGTCAGCAGCACCTGATCGCCCACACCCGCATCCACCGCATCCAGCGCAATCACGGCGTCTCCCCGATTGCTGCCATCCAGATTCAGCGGCTGAACCAGCAGCAACTTCCGCCCTTCATGACTCGGGTGCTTCTGCGTGGCCACCACTTCTCCCACAACCCGCGCAATCAGCATAGCCTACGCCTTCCGCGCCTTCCGCTTGGTGTTTTCCGCCGGAATCGGCGGCGGCGGCGCCACCCGCTTCACGTGTACCGAATCCACAATCCCCACGATCGTGGTATCGAAGGGCGGCTCTGCCGGAAATGGGAAACTGGCCTCTTTCCCGCGCACCCAGTAGATCAGTTCACCGGCCCCGGCGCCCGTGGAGTCTCCACAGATGAGCCGCTTCCCCGTGGGTTGTAGTTCCGGCGTCAAGGGCTGTACCACCAAGAGGCGCTGTCCATCCATCGCCTTGTTCTTCATCGTGGCCCAAACGCACCCAATGACGCGGCCTAGATACATACTTAATCCAGATGGACTTCGTCGATAATCCCGATGATCGCCGTATCGACCGGCACGTCTTTGCAGCCTTCGGCCAGCCGCGCCGAGCTGCCCGCAACCGCCAGCACATGCTCCCGGAAACCGGCGCTCACCGTGTCCACAGCCACGACGTACCCCGCCTCGTCTTTCCCTTCCGGGGAGATCGGCTTCAGAATCAGCAGCTTTTTCCCTTCCAGACGCGGGTCTTTCCGTGTAGCCACCACGGTGCCCACCACGCGGGCCAAGATCATGACAGTTCTACTTGCCGGCGCCCTGCGCCTGGCTCTTGCCGATCGGCAATACGTCTTCCAGGCTCTGGTGCGGCCGCGGAATCACGTGTACCGCAATCAGTTCGCCAACCCGCCGGGCAGCCGCGGCGCCGGCGTCCGTAGCCGCGCGAACGGCGGCCACATCTCCGCGAACCATGGCAGTCACGTATCCCGAACCAATCTTTTCCCAGCCCACCAAGGTTACCTTGGCGGCCTTCACCATCGCGTCCGAGGCCTCAATCATGGCCACCAGACCGCGAGTTTCGATCATTCCTAGCGCTTCACCCATCTGTCGTTCTCCAAGAATCCGTCGTTATTCTTCAGGCCAGACCGCGCGCCTTCAGCGCCTCATCCACTAGTCCAATCAGCTCCGACCGCGTCACATAAAACCGTTCTTCGCCGCCCGCCCCGCCGCCTGTCGGCGAACCCATGCCGCACGAAGCCGCCCCGGCCGCAATCTCTTCCGCCGACACCGGACATCCCGGTTCACCACTCGACTTGGCCTTCACGCCATACCGCGTACGCGAATCCAGCAGCTTATCCACTTCCGGCCGCGGCAGCGCTTTGGCTCCGCCCAGAAGTTCCGCCACCAGATTGATCCGCGCGAAATGCTCCATCGTCTCCATGCGGAAATAGGCCTGGAAAACGTCTTCCCCGTAGCACACCGCGCCATGATTCGCCATCAACAGCGCATCGTACTTGGGAATCAGCGGCAGCATCGGCTCGGTCAGTTCGGGCGTTCCCGGCAATCCATACCCCGCCAGCGGAACGCAGCCCAAACCAATGATTACTTCGGGCAGCAGCGCCAGATTCAGCGGCCGCCCGGCCGTCGCGAACCCCGTCGCCACCGGCGGATGCGCATGCACCACCGCCTTGATATCCGGACGCAGCCCGTACACCGTCAGGTGCATCGCAATCTCACTGGTTCCCCGGAGCCGGCCCTCGATCTTATTGCCCTTATAGTCGACAATGATCAGATCGTCGACGTGCATCATTCCCTTGCAAACGCCAGTAGGGGTGCAGAGGATGCGCTCGGCATCCAGCCGGATCGAGATATTGCCATCATTCGCCGCCACCCAGCCCTTTTGAAAGACCAGCCGGCCAATCTGGACGATATCCTCACGGTATTCGCGCTCTGTTTTCACCATGCGGGATCTCCGATTGTAGCAGACTGCACCACGGCCACCCGCGCGGGGGTTGCTATCATAAGGTCGCATGGATTCGCGCCGCATGTGCCCGCATTGCCGGGCATTTATCACCGACAAGGACCGCGTCTGTCCTTATTGCAATGAACGCGTAGGACCCCGAGCCGTGGAACGCCGCAGCAATGCGCCCCTACTCGGAGGCCTCATTCCCCAGGCGCGATTCACCACTGTCCTGATCCTGATCATCAACTTCGGCTTCTACTTGGCCACCAGCCTCTACGCCATGAAAGCAGGCACGGGAAATGCCATGGACCTGGATTCCCGGACTCTCGTCCTGTTTGGCGCCAAGTATCAGATTTTCCAAAGCGGCCAGTGGTGGCGTCTGGTCACGGCCGGCTTTCTGCACGGCGGCCTGATCCACATCCTGTTCAACTCCTGGGCCCTGTTTGACGTCGGCGCCATGGTGGACGAAATCTATGGCACCTATCGCCTGCTGGTGATTTACTTCATCGGCGATATCTGCGGTTACTTTCTCAGCAGCCTGTGGAGTCCGGCGGTGCCGTCCATCGGCGCCTCCGCGGCAATCTGCGGACTTATCGGCGCCATGATCGCTCTCGGCGTTCGCCATCGCAACCCGATGGGCGACGCCATCCGAGCCACCTTCATCCGGTGGGCCATTTACATCCTGATTATCGGCTTCGTTATCTCCCAAACCGACAACGCCGCCCACGTGGGCGGACTGGCCGGCGGCTTCGTGGTCGGCTACCTTGCCGGAACCCCGCGGGTAGAAGGTTCCGCTACCGAACGGCTCTGGCAGATCGCAGCCTGGTCCTGCCTGGCTCTCACCGTTGTAAGTTTCCTAAAGTTGTACTTGTGGAATGTCCAGATTGGCCGAATAATAGGTTGAGATGAAATTACGTACACTGGCCCTGGCCATCGCGCTGGCTTGCGGCCTTACTGGTATCAGCGAGGCCAAGGCCAAGAAGACCGTGGTGCACCGTCAGACCAAGGCCGTCAAAGCCGGTAAGTCCAGCCGCAAGTTCAAGGCCGGTAAGTTCAAGCCGTCCAAACGGGTGGTCAAGAAGCGCGCCGTCAAGCACTAACTCGCGTCCCACTTTTCCGGCGGTGTTAGACTGCTGGAAGGGTTGTCTCTGATGCGTAAGCTGATTTTTGCCTCCCTTTGCGGCGCTGTCCTGTGCGCCGTCGAGCCCACCCGCGCGCCCATCCTGGTCGAACTTTTCACGTCCGAAGGCTGCTCCAGCTGTCCCCCCGCCGACAAGGTTTTGGAGCAACTCGACCCGCAGGTAATCGTGCTCAGCGAGCACGTCGATTACTGGAATCAGCTCGGCTGGAAAGATCCCTTCTCCTCTCACGCCTTCACCCAGCGGCAGGAAGCCTACGCCCGCCAGTTGAGCACCGAAGGCCCTTACACGCCCGAGATGGTCGTCGACGGCGGAGCCGAATTTAACGGCAGCGACCGTGCCCGCGCCCTCCAGGAACTGAACAAAGCGTCCAAGCGCCCCAAAGCGACAATCCACCTGACGCGGTCCCGCGACGGACTCCAGGTGGACGTCGCCGATTCGCCTCACGCCGGCGCCGTCTTCCTGGCCCTCGCCGAAAACAGCGCGGCGTCGCAAGTCGCGGCCGGCGAGAACAACGGCCGCAGGCTCCACCACGTGGCCATCCTGCAGAGCCTGCGAAAACTAGGCACCGTGAAGAAGGCCGGCGGCTTCAGCCAGTCCGTCGCGCTGCCCAGCCCCTCGCAGCGAGTGATCGTTTTCGTACAAGAGGCCGACCTCGGCCCTATATATGGCGCGGCGATTTGGGCACAATGATCGGGAGGCAGCACTATGGCATTAACCGGTATCGCGAGAATTGATGGACTCTTGGCGGGAACCCCCGGCGTCGACCCTCTTGTCTCGGGCGACCCGGACCACGAGGCGGTCGGCGCCCTCCAGGACCTGCTCTCCGGCTTCGGCAATCACAGCCTGCCTGACGTTCGCCTGCCCTCCCACGGCACCTATGGAAATATGACCGCCGAGGCCGTCCGCCAGTTCCGCATCGGCCACGGCCTTCCCGATTCCGACTCGGTGGATTCCGCCTGCTTGAATGCCCTGGCCACCGCCAAGCCTGCCGACCCGGTCGCCTGCCGCAGCTATATCTCCCTCGGCCTCGATATGGAAGTCGGCGCCATGACCTACTTGATGACGCTCACCGGACTGTGGGAAGCCAATGCCCGTTTTGCCGTGCTGAATCTCAATACCGACCGCGCCGGCCTCTCCTTTGGAGTGATTCAGTGGGCCCAAAAACCGGGCCGTCTGACCGGGCTTTTGAATGCCTTCCATGACGCCGACCCCGCCCGTTTCGCCGATTCCTTTGGTGGTCTGGTCGCGTCGCGCCTGCTGGTGCACCTTGCCAAAGTCAATAGCGGAGTCGACTTAACTACCGGCAATACCATCGACCCGGATTTCAATCTGGTCGCGGAGCCGTGGGCCAGTCGCTTCCGCAATTGTGGCTTGGACCCATTCTTCCAGCGCGTTCAGGTAACGCAGGCTACCGCCGACGCCCAAGGCACATACGATTTCCTGAAAGGCCACACTCCCCGGATTGCCACCCACCGCGGCGTCGGCTTTCTCATGGATACCGCCAATCAGCACGGTCGCGGCGGAGCCCGTTCCATTTACGACGTCGCCGCCGGCCAAGCCCAGTCCGAGGCCGACCTGCTGAAGGCCATGCGCGAAGAATCGGTTCGCCGCATCACCGCCCAGTTCG
>DASZMZ010000012.1:0-7779 GCA_035551455.1 Candidatus Sulfopaludibacter sp. | reverse complement strand
CAAGGCGCCCAACAACTTAGGAGGGCTGGGGACGGGAAGCTTGAACCAACGGCAGGCTCCGCCTATCAAAAAGGCCATCAATAGGCCTAACAGACTCTTCATATCTGAAACTGGATTCTAGCAGACGTCAGAAGCCGCCGTTGCGGTGATTCACCAGTGCCAGAAACTCGTCGCGGGTGTCTTTCCGGTCGCGGAAGGCCCCCAGCATGGCGCTTGTCATGGCGCCGGAATGCTGCTTTTCCACACCGCGCATCATCATGCAGAAATGGCGCGCCTCGCAGATGACGCCCACACCCACCGGGTCGATGATTTCCTGAATCTTCTGGGCGACTTGCTGCGTGAGCCGCTCCTGAATCTGGAGGCGGCGCGCGTAGACGTCCACGATGCGCGGGATCTTGCTGAGTCCAATCACCTTATCCTTGGGCAGATAGGCCACGTGCATCTTGCCGAAGAAGGGCAGCATGTGGTGCTCGCACATACTGAAGAACTCGATGTCCTTCACCACCACCATTTCGTCGTACTTCACTTCGTAGAGCGCGCCGTTGACCACCGTCTCCACGTCCATGCGGTAGCCGCTGGTGAGGAACTTCAGCGCCTGATCCACCCGGTGCGGCGTCCGTACGAGGCCTTCGCGGTCAGGATCTTCCCCGAGGTGGGACAGAATCTGCCTGACCAACGGAGCCAAGTCTGTATCCTCCGGCTTGGGAGGCATGATTTTCACGACTGCTTTATTCGATTTCATCGGCCTTGATTTCAAAGATGTTCCGATCCGTCTCCGCGATGCGAATCTTGTGCAATTTCGGCCATTCGCCGGGGAATGCCGCGCTCCAATGCGACTTGAGGCGGCGGCAGATTTCGATGGCAAGATTTTCCGAGGTGGGCACAACTGCTTGAAACGCCGCGACTTGCGTATTCAGATTGGAGTGGTCGAAGGGCGCCACCACTTCGCGCCGCACCAGACCGTCCAACGCCTCGATATCCACTGCCCGTCCGGTCACCGAATCGGCGGGTCCGCGGGCGCTCACATCCACCACGTAATTATGCCCATGACCATAAGGATTGTTGCACTTGCCGTAGAGTTGCCGATTTTCTTCTTCGCTCAATTGCGGCGAGTGGAGACGGTGGGAAGCCGAAAAACCATAGCGCCGCGTTACGAAATACATGGCTGCTCCCCAAAATAATCGACATACAGATCGGCAGTCTCGTAGACGCGGACCGCGTGCAATTTGCCGTTAGGGCTGGAAAGACTTGGCTCGAGGCGCTGCCAGATGTCACGCGCGATGTTTTCGGTAGTCGGCACGACGCGGTCGAAGGGCGGCACTTCGTAATTCAGGAACCGGTGGTCGTACGGAGCCACGATTTCGCGCTCCAGAATTTCCTTCAACTCCTTCAAATCCAGCACCATACCGGTGACTGGGTCGGGCTCGCCCTGAAGGCTGACCTCGACGATATAGTTGTGCCCGTGGCCGTGCGGATTCGCCGCCGGACCGAACAGTTTGCGATTTTCTTCGTCGGATAGCTGGGAATTCCGGCACACATGCGACGCCGAAAACTCCACTTTGCGGGTAATCACCATTGTCGCTTTTTTCGACGCTGGACGGCCTGCCAAGGATACAATTAGATTATAGTTGTCCGTCATGCAGACCGTCAAAATTGACCGGCTCCTGCGAGTAGCGATTTGTGTACTCCTGGCAGCCTTTGTATATGTCGTATACGCGGGAATCCACCAGCCTGTTATCGCTGCCGGAGACTCCGCTCCCAAGTTCACCATTACTACCGATGCCGGCCGCACAGTGACGCTGCCGAATTTCGGAGGCAAGGTACTCATCCTGAATTTCTGGGCCAGCTGGTGTCCGCCGTGTGTCCAGGAAACGCCGTCGTTGAGCCGCCTGGCGCAGGAGTATGGCGGTAAGGGACTGGTGGTTCTGGGCGTCAGCGTCGATAAGGACCCGAACGCCTACCAGGGCTTTCTGAAGAAATATCAGCCGGCCTTCCTGACCGCGCGCGAACTCAGCCTGCACGAGGATTTCGGCACGTTCATGTACCCGGAGACCTACATCATCGATGCCAACGGCAAGGTGCTGAAGAAGATCGCCGAGGGCGTGGACTGGAACGACCCCGGCATCACCCAGTACATCAATTCACTGCTGTAGGTCCGATTACTCATGTTCGGCGCGATGGGTCTTATAGGCGTCTACGGCCGTGGCCCGGGCTTTGGCAGCCTCATCGGCTACGGCTTCCAGAGCCGGCAGAAGGTCGGTTTCGCGACGGCATCGCGCCAGATCCAGTCTGGATTGTGCACGCAGGTGCAGCATGACAGCGGAAGACGCCTCATCCAGAAACAGCCGGCACTGCCCACACCCAAGAGCTCGCCCCATTTCTACTGAGGATCATATCAAGCCGGGTTGAGTGCTGGAAACGAATCGGGAGTTTACCTTGTGAAAAAAGGGGCCAAAGGCTTAGGATCTCGGTACCATTACCAGCCCTGCCGCCCCGACGATGCCCGAATTGTCGGCCACCTGCTGTTCCACCAGCGGCACGTCTCGTCCCAAGAGCTTGCGTGACCGCTGCCAGACCTCTTCCTGGAGCGGCACCATCAGGTCGGCTCCCGCATCGGCGACATGGCCCCCGAGGATCACAATTTCGGGGTCGAACACGTGAAGTAGTCCGGCGATGGCCCCTGCCAGCTTGCCGATAGCTTTGGTGACGATGGTGCGGCACAAGTCGTCGCCTTCGCGCGCCGCCTGAAAAATAGTGCGGCAGGTGGCCAGTTGCGGGTGGTCGCGGAACAGGCGGGTGAGCGTGGAGGAACAGCCGCGATGTACGGCGGCCCACGCTTCGCCCTCGATGGCGCGCGCCGAGAAGACCGTCTCCAGGCATCCGCGATTGCCGCACGCGCAGAGACCGCCGTCGGGGTCGATGGTCATGTGCCCCAGATGTCCGGCCACGCCCGAATGGCCGCGGAGGACAATCCCGTTGGCCAGCACCGCCCCGCCCACGCCCATACCCAAAGTCAGCATCAGGACGTTGAGACGGTCGCGCGCCGCGCCCCACACCACTTCGCCGGCGAGGGCCACGCGCGCGTCATTATCGGCGAATACGGGCGTATTGGCGGGCAGTCCCACCAGGTCGCTGAGATGCAGACCTTCCAGAAAATGCAGCGTGCCGGGGAGGATTTCCACCTGAGTGGTATCGGGGTTGATGATGCCCTTGCATCCGACGCCCACGCCCTCTGGTGCCGACGTAGCTTCGATGAGCCACGCGATAGCCGAGTGCAGCGACGGCACAAAATCGTCTATGTCGGCCGGCGTGGGGATGGTGCGGGAGGCCAGGATGGCGCCTTTTTCGTCCACCATTCCGGCCTTGATCTGGGTACCGCCGATATCGATTCCAAGTACAACCATGGGTCTTTCCTCTCAGGGCGTCAAACGCCGGTGACACTCCAGCCTGCATCGACGGTCAGGACATCGCCTGTGATGAAGCGCGAATCGGGCCCCAACAGGAATAAGGCGGCGCGGGCAACATCGGCCGCGTCCACCATGCCGCCGGAAAGCGGCTGCTTCTTTTCCAGGAAATCCAGCAACCCGGCGCTGGCCTGTGAGCGTTCGCTGGCCGGCGTGCGGACCAGCGCGGGCGCCAGAACGTTGACGCGAATCTTGTGCGGCGCATAATAGGCGGCCATCGAGCGGCTCATGGCCACGACGCCGCCTTTCGCGGCCGCATAGGCATGCGTGGCGAAATGGCGCGGCTCGGGCGCTTCGGCCAGCACGCTGCCCATATTGAGAATGCTGCCGCGTATGCCATCGGGTTCGGGTTCCTGTTCCAGCATGCGGCCGATGACGGCGCGGCACATCTGGAAACTGGTTCGCAGGTTGTGCTGCAGGGTGACGTCCCACCCCTCGTCGCTGCATTCGTGCACGGGACCATCGCCGAAACGGCGGCCGCTCAACCCGGCGGCATTGAATAGAGCATCCACGCGTCCATACCGGGCCACGCAGGCGGCCAGCACGGACTCGGCGGAATTGACGAGAGAGAGTTCGCCCACCCAGCATTCGGCGCCGGTTGCGGCGGCCAGTTCCCAGGCGGAATCGGGGTCTCCAGCGGCGATGACAAGGCGCGCCCCGGCTTCGGCAGCCAGTTTAGCCGTGGCTGCTGCGATTCCCGTGGAGCCTGTAATGATGAGGGCCTTTCCCTGCATGGGGGGTCAATATAAATGTTATCAACCCGCGCCCACGCGATGAAGCTTCATCAAATTCGTGGTGCCGGCGCGACCCACCGGCTGGCCCGCCAGGAAGACCACCAGTTGATTGCGCTGCAGGTAGCCGCCTTCCACCATGACGCGGTCCATCTGTCCCAGCATTTCGTCCGTGTTGGAAACGTCGGGCGCCAGGATGGGCACTACTCCGTAATTGACGGAGAGCTGCTGCGCGGTGGTATTGTGCGGCGTGATGGCGAAGATGGTGACCGGAGGACGATAGCGCGACACGAGCCGGGCGCTGGAGCCTGTGGAAGTGAACACCACGATGGCGCTGGCGTTGGAATCGCGCGCCGCGTGGTAGGCGGCATCGGCCAGAATTTCCGCATTGGAGGGTTCGGCCGAATGCGGCGGATCCTGATAGCCCTTGCTGCGGATGGAGGCCTCGGCTTCGCCGGCGATGCGGGTCATGAAGCGGGTGGCCTCCACGGGATACTTTCCCTTGGAGGTTTCGGCGGAAAGCATCACGGCGTCGGTGCCGTCATAGATGGCGTTGGCCACGTCGCTGACTTCGGCGCGCGTGGGCGTGGCCGCTTCGATCATCGATTCAAGCATCTGGGTGGCGGTGATGACGAAGCGGCCCTTGCGGCGCGCGCGGCGAATGATGGACTTCTGAATGCGCGGCACTTTTTCGAGAGCGGTCTCGACGCCGAGGTCGCCGCGGGCCACCATCACGCCGTCGCTGGCATCGAGAATGGGCTCGATGTTGTCCCAGGCTTCGGGCTTTTCAATTTTGGCGACGATGGAGACGGGACGCTTGCCCAGGCGGTCGCGGAGTTGCAGCACGTCGCCGGCGGTGCGGACGAAGGAGAGCGCCACCAGGTCCACGCCGGCATTCAGGCCCGCGTGTAAGTCGGCAAGGTCCTTCTCCGTGAGCGAGGGAATGCTGACCTGGACGCCCGGCAAATTGATGCCTTTTTTGTCGCTGATGGGGCCTCCGTTAATTACCTCCGTGCGCACGGCGACGCCGTCGCTGGAGAGCGCCCGAAGTTCGATGGCGCCATCGGCGAGAAGGACGCGGTCGCCCTCCTGCACATCGCGGGCGAATTTGGAGTAGACCGTCGAAGCGAGCGACGCATTGCCCAGTACTTCCTCAGTGGTGATTGTAAATTCGCTTCCGGCTGTGAGGACGCAGCCGCCGTTTTCGAAGCAGCCCAGGCGGATCTTGGGACCTTGCAGGTCCAGCAGGATTCCCGCGTGTACGCCGTTGGCTGCAGCGGTAGCCCGCACTGCGGCCACGCGCGCAATGTTCTGGGCGACCGTGCCGTGAGAGGCATTCAGCCGGAACACGTTGGCGCCGGCAAGCATGAGTTGTTGCAGAACTTCAGGCGCATCGGTCGACGGACCGAGCGTAGCGACAATTCTGGTGTTGATCCTTGGCATCCCGTACTTCCATTGTGCAACACACCTGCCGATGACAGGAAATATTCACAGTCCCGTCATCGCATCGTCACGTGAAATCGCTAGGCTGTGATAACAACCTAAGTCTTCGGAATCAGGGTAGGAGTTCGATGCGCAGGCGCCACGTGTTTTTGGGCCTCCCGGCATCCTCGCCGTCGAATTGTAGGATTCGTGTCACCAATTCAAATCGGGAAGGGATGTATCAATGAAAGTTGTGTTCAACTTGCGCGGACAGGCGGCCTTAGCGATTGCGTGGGCCCTCATGTGCACACTCGGAATAACGGGCCTGCTGGCACAAGCGGGTGGCGAGCAATTAACCGGTGTCGTCCTGGATCAGGCTGGGAAGAGCCTGCAAGGGGCTTCGGTAAAGGTGAAAAATCAAGCCGGTGCGGCCAGTGGCAGCGCCGTTTCCGACCCGGAAGGCAAATTTACGGTCAGCGGACTCACTGCCGGGACCTACACGGTAGAGGTAACCGCTCCTGGCTTTGCGCGTAACACACGACTAGGCGTGCCGGTCTCGGCGGGCAAGTCGCCGGAGCTCGCGGTCACCCTGAACGTGGACACCATGTCGCAGTCGATCACCGTGCAGGAAACGGTTCAACTGGCGGTGGACACGGCTCCGATGGGGAATACACTGGATGCAACTTCGGCCAAAACGGAGATCAGCAGCGCGGTGATTACCAACTTCATGGCTCCCGTGGCCGATTTCGCCGAAGTGATTCAGCAGGCGCCGGGCGCTTTCAGCGTCAACCCGAATGGAATTGGTCTGGGACAAGGCAAGTCTTACTTCCGCGGCTTTTCGGACGGGCAGTACACCATGACGTTCGACGGAATTCCGTTTGAAGATACCAACTCTCCGACGCATCACTCCTGGGCCAGCTTTCCCCGGCAATGGATCAGTTCGACGGAGTTCGACCGCAGCCCGGGTCAGGCGTCGAGTTTCGGACCCACCAACTTCGGCGGATCGATCAACATGAGGTCTCCGGAACTGCAGGCCGATCCGGATGTTCGCGGCACGTTTACGGTCGGTTCGTTCAATACGAAGCTGTACTCGCTGGATCTCGAGTCCGGACTGCTGGGCCGCATGAAGCGGGACGCCGTTCTGGTGAACATCAACGCCATGACGTCCGACGGATATCAGACATTCAACAATCAACAGCGCGATGCCGGCTACGGCAAATTCCAGCACCGGTTCAACGACCGGTCCAGTCTGAGCCTGTACGGCGGCGTGGTGGATATCTGGAACAATACGCCGAACACCACCAACGCGACACGCGCCCAGATTCAGCAGTTCGGAGATAACTTCCTGCAGGACGGTACACCCCTGCTGGCGAACGGGACGCCGGATCCTTACTACTACGGCTATAACCTGTACCATGTGCAGACCGACTTTGAATACGCCGCCTACTCGTCGGACCTGGGTAAGGGATGGAACTTCGACACCAAGGCCTATACGACCAGATACTGGAACAAGCAGTTCTACCAGAACGGCGGTACGGTCAACTTGAGCACGAACGCCCCGAGCGGCGTCGACAAGTTGAACGGCTACCGCCACGCAGGCGACACCGCGATCGTGACGAATGTATCGAAATGGGGCGTGTTCCGCGCCGGAATCTGGTACGACTGGGCCTACACCGACCGGTACCAATACCCGTCCAATATCATCACGCAAGTGGATACCCCGCTCGGCAATTTCCACGAGCATTTCATTACTCAGTCTTATCAGCCGTTCGCAGAGTACGAATATCATGCGACGTCGAGACTGGTTTTGACAATCGGTATCAAGGCTGCCGATTACAACATGCATTTGAACCAGTATGCGGACAACGGAAAGACGGGCCCGGGCTGCGTCGGCGGCAAACTCGGCACCTTCCCGAAGACCGGTAGCGCGTATGACGGCGCTCCGGCCTGCATCGGCGGCGTGGATTTCGTGACCCATGGAATCAACTGGAACAACTGGCTGCCGAATGCCACCGCGCGCTATCGCGTGTGGCGGCAGTGGTCGGTATACGGCCAGTTTGCCGAAGGCAGCGTGATTCCGCCGAGCAGCGTGTTCGACGTTCCGGGCGGCAATGTGCTGACTCCCCCCAAGCCCACCCTGGCCAAGACCTATCAGGCGGGCT
>DASZMZ010000011.1:0-10865 GCA_035551455.1 Candidatus Sulfopaludibacter sp. | reverse complement strand
CGTGGGCCACGATAACAACCGCGATGGCTACATGCTCAACATGCTGGAGTCGCGCGAAATTACGAAGGCGACGCTCGAGACGCAGCCTCTGGTTTTCTACACGCAGCACCAGTCCGCGCCATTCCCGGGCCGCATCTATCTGCCGCCGTTTGCAGACCCGATCAGCGGCAACATGCACCCGCTCATGCTGCGCTGGCTCAGCCTCATCGGCATGAGCATCGCGCAGCACCTGGACGATCACGACTTGCCCGGCTCCATGCACCAGGAGACCTTCGACGTCTGGTATCCCGGCTACATCGATAACGTCGGCAACTTCCGCCACACGATTTCCTTCTTCACCGAGACGGCGCTCTACCGCTACGCCACGCCGCACTTCTACACCGTGGACGATTTTCCCGCCGCGCGTCAGGGACTCGGCACCGAGATGCTCTACTCCAGTCCGTGGAAGGGCGGATGGTGGCGGCTCGCCGATGCCTGCAAATACATGTACGAGGCTGATATGGCGGTGCTCAATCTCTCCGTCAAATACCGCGAGCAGATGCAGTACAACAAGTACCGCGCGGCTCGCGACACGATCGAGCATTTCCAGAAAGAGCCGCCGTTCGCCTACGAAATTCCGCGCGTTCAGCGCGATGCTCCCACGGCGGCGGTTCTCATGGAGAAGTTGATGCTCAACGGCATCGAAGTCCATCAGTCCGCCAAGCCGGATTCCTGGGTGATCCTGATGGACCAGCCGTTCTCCGGGTTGGTGAAGGAACTCTTCGAGCCGCAGTCTTACCCGACCGCGAGCCAGCGCCCGTATGACGTCACCGGCTGGACGCTGCCCTACCAGATGGGCGTCGAAGTCCACGCGATGACCACGCCCCTCGGCAAAGCCTTCCGCGATTCGCTGCGCTCGGTGAAGGACGTCAGCGGACTCGCCGCGCCGTGGACCCGCTCCGCCAATTCGAGCTATCGCGCGGCCAATGAAATCATGGCGGCGAAGGGCACCGTGTCCGTCAACGGCGACGAACTCTCCGCCACCGGCATCGATGCGTCGAAGCTCAACGCCATCCTGGCCGAGAATCACCTGCATGCCGGCGCCGGCGTCGCGAAGGAAGGCGCGAAGCCGCTCAAGGCTCTGCGCGTGGGACTCTACCGGCCGTGGACCGCCAGCATAGACGAAGGCTGGACCCGCTGGATTCTGGAACAGTTTAAGTTTCCGTTCACCAACCTCTACAATGCCGACATCATCGGCGGTCACCTGCACGAGCACTATGACACGATCGTGATTCCCGATATCGGCGAGCGGCAGATTCTGGAGGGCTTCCGTTCCGGCACCATTCCCGAACGGTATGCCGGAGGACTCGGCGAGGAGGGCGCGCAGGAACTTCGCGATTTCGTGAGCGAAGGCGGCACGTTGGTCACCTTCAACGCGGCGTCGCTGTTCGCCATCAATCAATTTAAACTGCCGGTGGATAACGCGTTGAACGGTCTCACCGCCAATCAGTTCTTCTGCTCGGGCTGCCTGCTGACCGTGCACATCGAGGATGAGAAGAATCCGCTGACCGCCGGCCTCGCCGCGGACACGATCGTGATGTTCGAACGCGGCCCGGCCTTCGAGACCAAGACCGATTTCAAAGGCAAAGTTCTGGCGCGCTATTCCCGCGACCGCAGTCCGCTGGCCAGCGGCTATCTGGCCGGTCCCGACCGCATCGAGGGGAAAGCCGCCGCCGTCGAAGCCGATTACGGCAAGGGCCGCATTCTCCTGCTGGGCTTCAAACCCCAATGGAGAGGCCAGTCCCACGCCGCTTACAAGTTTTTCTTCAACAGCTTTTACGAGTAGGGTAGGCAGCCTTACTGCTTTACGCGGGCGACTTCCCAATCCGCCAACGGTAAATCGCGGCGGTAATACAGTTGAGGAATTTGGGCGCCCGTATCTGGCTGATCGAGTTTGATGCCGCGGTCCCGAGTCTCCCGCGAAGAGAGGCGCGGTACTTCCTCCAGCGCATACTCCAGCCATTCCACCAACCGGATGGAGCCGTCCTTCGGCGCGCGATCCGCCGCGTCGTGTTTCAGCCCCTCTTCCACCAAAGCGTAAGTCAACGCGCCGTGACCCAACGCCTCATGCTCTTTGGCAGTGGCGAAGCTTTGCGACGCCGCCAGAATGTACATGCCCTTCTCATACGCCAGTTGACCCAGCCCGCGACTGTTGAGCGGACCGCGCCGCGGATCGTCCGCCTCCATCGCCTGCCCGGAGTTGCACGCATCCAAAACGAGAACGATCTGCGACGCCGCGGCCGATTCCAGAAAGCCCTCCAGATCGCGATCGGAAATACCTGCCGACGCCAGGTTGGCCGGAGTCGCGCCCACGCCCACATCGTGCGGCAGCAGATAGAACTGATCGCCCGACGTGATGCCGTGGCCCGCGAAGAAGATCGCCACCACATCTTCGGGCCGGGCCGCGCCGGCTACCGCGCGCAGCGCTTTGCCGATACCTTCGCGAGTGGCTGTCTCATCGGCCAGCGGGATGGGCCGTACCTCATACTTCTCCTGCCGCGCCTGAACTTCTTCCGCGAAGGCGCGCGCATCGGCCACCGCGTATTTCAAATTGAGGGAACTCAAGCTGTACCGGTCGATACCGATGGTCACCAGGTGCAGCGTGGGTCGCCGCGCGGTCTTCGCCGGACCCGTTACGATCGACAGGGCATCCTCACTCTTGACGTTATCCTGATTGAACGCGTACGCCGAAAACCGGTTCTCGCCGGATACCAGCGGCACCTCGACAGTGAGCGCCGCCGCGGGTTCCCTGGCATTCCATCGCTTCACCAGCGTGCCGTTGCGAAACAGGCGGACCCCGTTCAACGCGCCGCCCGACGCTGCTTTGGCGCTCACCTGTACTGTGCCGTTCTCGCCGTTCGCTTCAGCTGAAATCGTCACGTCGGGCAGGTGCCGATCCTTGCCCTCGAGGGGGCGAGCCACGGGCGGAGTGGCGCTGAGCAGTTTGCCCAACAGGCCCGGCGTATAGTAATCGCTGAAGAACGATTCGACCGGCGCCACGTCGAACAACTCGTCGGAGAACCGCCACCGCACGCGGTTCCATCCCGATGGCGTGCCGTCGAACAGTCCGCTCGAAGCCACGGCCACCCAGTCGCGTCCGCCGCGCGTGGGAATCAGTGTTGCCAGAGGCTGCGCCGAATCCAGCGACCAGAAACGGATCGCGCCGTCGCGGCCTGCCGTGGCGAGATGTCTTCCATCGGGCGCAAACGTGATGGCCTCCAGCATGTTGCTGTGTGCCGCCGCGGAGAGCACCGCTTCTTTGGTGGCGAGATTCCAGACCACCAGGCCGCCGCCTTCATCCCCAGCGGCCACCAACCTGCCATCCGCGCTGAAGGCGATGGTTCGGATCACGGCAGTGTTCCCCGGAAGATCGATCGTGGTGTGGCGCGCCAGGTCGAGCACCTGCACGCGGTAGCCGCCCATGATGGTGCTCATCGCCGCGCTGCCGCCATCGGGACTCAATGCCAGCGGCACCGGGCCCGTAGCAAACGGCGTGCGCAACAGGGACCGCCCGCCGGCCGTTTCCACCGTCACCAGCGTGTCTGAGAACGTATCGGGGCGCGACGACCCGGACATCAGAAATCGCCGTCCATCGGCGCTGAAACCCAGGAAGCCGAACGAGGCCACGCCATAATCCGCCACCGGCTTCTGCCAGCGAATTTTGCCGGTGGACCGGTCGACTGCCGCCAGCATGGTCAGGTTCCACGCGATCACCGTCGCGCCATCCGGTGAAAGATGCAGAAACACTCCCGGTCCCGCCGTCACATCGAGCGGCGTATCGTTGCCGGTGAGCGGATCGAAGACGGAGACTCGCCCCGAGAAGGCTTCGCGGCGCAGCGCCAGCAGTCCTCTGGCCGTGTACCGCACGTCGTCGATGCTCTGCCACGACGAAGTCAACTGACCGGAATCCAGGCTCCAAACGCCTGTCTGGTAATCGTTCCAACTGGAGGCGCACAGAGACCGCATGTCCGGCGAGAATTGCAGGAAGCGGACCAGATCGTCGGTAGCGGCTCGCGCATGCCGCAATAGGCCCGCGCGGCTGTACAGCGCCGGTCCGCCGTTCGATCCTCCCGCGATGGTCTGCCCGTCCGGGGACACCGCCAGCGCCGTAGCGCGCATTGCCGGAGGACCGAGCGGACGCAGGTCCTTCGCCGATTGCCAGTCGTACAGATAGGGCGTGCCGTTGCCGATCACCAGGAGTTGCGATTTGGTGAGAAAGCAGAAGGCGGGGTCCGATTCGAACTTGGGCTGCGCCAACTCCGCCAGTTTGCGGCCCGATTGCGCGTCCCACACGACGATCCGTCGATCCTGACCCCACGATGCCAACAGGCTGCCATCGCTGCTGAACTTCAACGCGGTGGCGAAACCCTGATGCGCGGCGAGCGTCTGGCGAACTGCGCCGGAAGCCACGTCCACAATCGCCACCGTGCCGCGCTGCGTCCCAAACGCCACCGACTTCCAGTCCGGCGCCAGCGCCATGGAGTAGATGGAAACGGCCTGTTCGCGATGCAGCGGCACTTCGGAGTCCTTGCGCCAAGCGGCCACGTTCCAGACGGCCAGGCTGTTCTCGCCGACCACCGCGATTTTTTGCGAGTCGGCGCTCACCGCCAGGTCGTACGCGAAACGCCACGAGCCCGGCAGCGAATGGAGGGGCCGTCCAGCGGCGTCCCAGAGGAGCACCTTGCCATCGTTGCGGCTGAGGGAGGCGAGCCATTTGCCGTCGCGACTGTAGGCCAGGGAACTGATGGTGGAGGCATGGCCGCTATTCAGCAGCAGCGTGGGGACGGTGGAAAGGGGACGGCCTCCCCACGTCTTTTCGATCCGCTCGAAAGGCTGGTTCCAGACGGCGATCGCGCCCTGTTCGAAGCCGGCGGCCATCCTGCTGCCCGAATCGCTGAAGGCGATGGACAGCGGCGGCAATCGGAAAGCGGGAATGCGGCGCAGCAGTGTGAGCGAATCTGCATTCCACGCGGCGATGGAGCCGTTGGCCAAACCGGCGGCAAGCCAGCCATCGGCGGGATGAAAGCTCAATGCGGTCACCGCGGCCTCAGCCTGAATCTCGCCGATCTTGCGTCCGGCCGGCGTCTCCCAAAGCTGAATCGACGCGCCCGAAGACAGCGCGATGCGCGTGCCGTCCGCATTCATCGCCATGGTCCGCATGTCGCCAATCCCGGACTTCCAACGGGCGCGCACGACCGGGGGCTCGGTGCTGCAATCGGTCACCTGAACCGTTCCGTCGGCCCAGCCAATCGCTACCCAGCGGCCATCCTTACTTCGCACCAGATGCTTGACCGGCGGAGAGCCCGTGCTCCCCATGCTGATGCTGCGGCGGTCCAAATCGATACGCAGGGTGGCCAACTCCGCGAAGTAGACGGAGCTGTCGCTGGCGAAGAGCAGAGTCTTGCCATCGCGGCTGTAAACGGGATAGCGGAAACCGATGGTCTCGGCTAGCTTCGCGCCGGTATCCAGGTTCCACAACAGCGCGCCATACCGGCCCACGGCCACCAGTTCCGCGCTGCCGGGACGCAACGCGAACTCACTGACCCCATCGCGGTCGGCAGCGATGCTGCGCACCAGCTTCCCGCCAGTAGTCCACAGACGGACCGCGCCGTCCTGACTGGAAGAGACGAGTTGATCCTCTCCGCGGAACACCACCTGCGTCACGTCGGCGGTCTGTCCTGCCAGGGGAGTGCAGGAAGCCAGCCAGAAAAAGGCAACGAAGCGGCGCATGAGCTTTGAATGAGCGTATCAAATGCGAGCGTCCGCGCGAGTGGTACGCAACGCGGGATTCGCGGTACGATGGTCCATCTCCAGAAATCTGTGTTTTCGAGGGTCTATGCGTCGAATGATCGTAAGCTGCGCCACCGCAGCCGGACTTGCTATAGCCTTGCTCTCTAACATGGGGGCGCAACAGAAAAAAACCAAACCCGCCCCGATTCCGGCCTTCGGCAATGCCGATGCGGTCACTCAAGAAGAGCTCAAGATTTACGAATACTACATTGCTTCCGACCAGATGGAAGGCCGCAATTTTCCGTCGCGCGGGTACGACGCCGCGGCGCTGTACGTGGCCAGCCACCTGGCCGAGTGGGGTCTGAAGCCGGGCGGCAGCACCACCGGCACCGATGGACCTTTGCAGCCTTACTTCCTGCCGATTGAAATGGTGGCGCGCACCATCGTTCCCGATGAGAGCAAAGTGACTCTCACCGCGCCTGCTCCGGCGGGCGGAGGACGCGGCGCCGGTGGTCCCGACGGGGCAGCAGGCGGTGGCGCACGGGGGGCTCGCGGCGCACGCGGCGGCAATGGCGAGCCGCGCACCACCACGTTCGACTACCAGAAAGAATGGACCCTGGCAGCAGCCGGCGGACGCGGCGCCGGTACGCAGCCGCTCGATGTCTCCGGCAATCTGGTGTTCGCCGGCAATGGCTACGTGGTCACCAAGACCAACACGAATCCGTATGCGGGCATCGATGTCAAAGGTAAGATCATCGTGGTGGCCGGCCTTCCGGCCGAAGTAGCCGCGCAACAGGCTGCCGCCGGTGGACGCGGCGGACGCGGCGGTGGCGGTCGCGGCAACACGCCGGATCCTCTCGGCGTGGCCTGCACGGACTACTGGACGCCCGAACAGTATGCCGCCAAGAACGGCGCTCTGGGCGTCATCTCCGTGGCCAACTTCCAGCAGGTTGCGGCCATGGCCAATCCCAACGCCGGCGGTTTCGGCGGAGGCGGAGGACGAGGCGCGGGACTCAACGGTCCCAATTACTCGATTCCGAAATTCCAGGTGGCGCAGTCCTGTCCCGCGCTTCCCGCGGTGACTGCCGGACTCGAACTCACCACCGCTCTGTTTCAGGGCGAAAAGCTGAGCGGAGCTCAGGTCTTCTACAACACCGGCGCCAACGCCAAGCTGGACTCCTTTGAATTGACCTCGGCCAAGAAGCTGGCCATCAAGGTCGCGGTGAAGACCGAGAATAATCACGGCGAAGACGTGATCGGCATTCTCGAAGGCGGCGACCCCGTACTCAAAAATGAATACGTGATCATCAGCGCCCATCTCGACCACATCGGACTGGCCACGCCGCAGCCCGACGGACACACCGTCAACAACGGCGCCGACGACGATGGCTCCGGCTCCTGCGGCTTGCTCGCCATGGCGCGCATCTATGCCGAAGGCGCGGCCAAGGGCATGCGTCCGAAACGCAGCATCATCTTCTTGTGGAACGGCGGCGAAGAAAAAGGACTCTGGGGTTCGCAGTATTTCGCCCAATACCCCACCGTGGATTTGAGCAAAGTAGTGGCCGACCTCAACATGGACATGATCGGCCGCACCAAGACGCCGACCTCCGTGGACAACAACGCGCAGCACGTCCTGGTGGATCCGGGTGAGGTCCTGATGATTGGGCCCAACATCAGCAGCGACGATCTGGGTAAGACCATCGATTCGGTCAACGCCGATTACCAGAAGCTCAAGATCAACCACTTCTACGACGTGACCGCGCCCGACGCCACGCACGATAACCTGGGACCGAATCCGCAGGGTCAGCGCATCTTCTACCGCAGCGATCATTACAACTTCGCCAAAGTCGGTGTGCCGATCGCCTTTTTCACCACCGGCCTGCACGTGGACTATCACCGTCCCACCGATACTCCGGACAAGATCGACTACAAGGCCATGCAGCAGATCACGCGCACCGTGGCCGCGGTGGGCTGGCAACTGGCCAACTCGCCCGGTCGGCCGAAGCTGAACGAGAAGCTGCCGGAGCAATTACTAAAAGACATGAAGACCGCGCAGGAACAAGGCTGGGGCAAGATGACCCCCGCGCTGCCTCCCCTGCCGGGCGAGCCGAAATAAGTTCGTAAGTTATCGGCCGCTGGAGCCACTAAAGAAGTGATGGGGATCGCCGACAATCTGGTGCTTGCGATCACCGCCATCCGTGCGCATAAACTACGAGCCACCCTCACCGTGATCGGCCTCACGATGGGGGTGGCCACTCTCATCACCGTGATGACCGTGGTGCAGGGCGCCAATCTTTACGTTGAGCAAAAGGTGGCCAATCTCGGCACCAACGTCTTCCGCGTTTCCCGCCTGCCGTTTGCTATCACCGATTTCACCGTGCTCTCCCGCGCGCAGCGCAACAAGAATATCGTGGTGGAAGACCTGGACGCAGTGACCGCCGGCTGCGGCCATTGCCAGTTCGTCGGAGCCTCGGTCAGTTCCACCCTCACCACGCGCTTTCGTGATCATCAGCTCGACGATACGGGGCTGTTCGGTCACACGCCGTCGATGGCGGAGATCGACACGCGCAACGTGGTGGAGGGCCGCTACTTTACCGATCAGGAGGATCGCCATGCCGCCGCCGTCTGTCTGATCGGCGACCGGTTGGCGCGCGAATTCTTTGCCGATGAGGACCCCCTCGGCCGCATCATTCGCGCCGAGAATCAGGAGTTCACAGTCATCGGCGTCTTCGAAAAAATCGGCAGCGTACTCGGGCAGGACCAGGATAATTTCATCGTCATCCCGCTCCAGACCTACATGCACTTTCGCGGCCTGCGCAATAGCCTGACGCTGCAGGTCAAGACCGCCGAATCGGGACCATTATTCGAACAGGCGCAGGACGACGCCCGGTCCATGCTGCGCATTCGCCGGCACATCACCATCAACCGCGAAGAAGATTTCTTCATCGGCACCGCGCAAAACTATATCTCGCTGTGGGAGAGCATCAGCTCGGCGTTCTTCGCCGTGTTCGTCATGGTGAGTTCCATCTCCGCGGTGGTGGGCGGCATCGTCATTATGAACGTGATGCTGGTGAGCGTCACGGAAAGAACCAAGGAGATCGGAGTGCGCCGCGCCGTGGGGGCCACGCAGCAGGACATTCTACGCCAGTTCCTGGCGGAGAGCATCGTGCAGTGCATCATCGGCGGCATTGTGGGCGTGGGGATCGGCTTCACGTGTGCGTTGGCGCTGCGCACGCTCACTAGTTTTCCCGCCGCCGTGCAGACGTGGGTGGCTGTGCTGGGCGTGGTGATCAGTTCGGTGCTGGGCGTCTTCTTCGGGATTTATCCGGCCATCAAGGCGTCGAAGCTGGACCCTGTGGAGGCGCTGCGCAGCGATTGACGTATGACTCGTGACGAGGTCAAAGAAAATCTGCTGGTGGCGCTGGACACCATCCGCAATCGCAAGATGCGGTCGGCGCTCACGATCCTGGGCATCGTGATCGGCGTCACCAGCGTGATTACGGTGGCGGCCATCATCGACGGCCTGAATGCTCATGTGAAGGGCCGCATTCAGACGCTCGGTTCGCGAGCCCTCATCATCACGCGCATTCCGCCGGGCTTCACCGGCGGCCGTCTGCCGGCCAATATTCGCACGCGCAAATATCTGCGCTTCGACGATGCGCAGTATCTGAAAGAGACGGTGCCCGCGCTGGAGTGGGCCACGGCGTTCGCCAATCGCATCAATTTCGGCGAGGTGGTGGACTCCATGCGGTACGGCAACGAACACGTGGAGCGCCTGTTCATCCGCGGCGTAGAGCCGCAATATACTTTCGCGCAGCCGCTGTTCGCCGTGGCCCAGGGCCGTTTCGTTTCGCAGTACGACCTGGAACATGCGCGCAATGTCGTGGTGATCGGCAATGCCATTGCCGACTCGCTGTTCCCGCACGCCGACCCGATCGGCAAGACGGTCCGCATGAACGGCCGCGAGTACGAAGTGATCGGCGTCTTCGAACACGATCCCGGACTTTTCTCGGGCTTCGGCGTCGATCAGTTTGCGTGCATTCCGCTGACGAATTTTCACAAGAACAATCCCGAGGTCAAAGAGGTCTTCCTGCAGGTTTCCGTGCAGGAGGGCGCAGATATGGCGGTGGCGCGCAACCAGGTGATTGAGGCGCTGCGGCGCGAGCGCCACGTCAAGCACAATGCGGAAAACGATTTCGATGTCTCCGACGCGGACTTCTTCAATAATCTGTGGGATCAACTCACCGGAGCCATGGCGCTGCTGACTGGCGTCATCAGCTCGATTGGCCTGCTGGTGGGCGGCATCGGGGTAATGAACATCATGCTGATATCGGTGACGGAGCGGACCGCGGAGATCGGCATCCGCAAAGCCATCGGCGCGCGTAAGAGCGATATTCGGCTGCAGTTCCTGCTGGAGGCCATCACCCTTTCGGGAATCGGCGGGGCGCTCGGGATTATGCTAGGCGGTCTGATCGCGCTTCTGGTGCGAGCCGTGATTCCATCCATCCCCGCCGCGGTCTCTATTTTCTGGGTGTTCATGGGGGTGTCGATCTCGGTGACGGTGGGCCTGTTCTTCGGCTACTATCCGGCCAATCGTGCGGCGAATCTGGATCCCATCGTGTGTCTACGGTATGAATAGCATCTTCATTCAGATTGACGAGAATCCCAACTGCGCCGCGATGGATGGCCAGATTTTCCAGCCGCGCAGCGAGCCCCGTATCGTCCGTCAGGTCCAGATGGAGCGCTGGTGCGAGGTCACGGGTCTCGACGAGAACTGGAAGGAATGCGAAGCCAAGGCATACCTGATCGACGATTCGGGCGACGGCGCCTGCTATCTGGTTGTCGGAGGCGCGTGGGGTCTCCACTTCAAGGACGGCGATCGAGAGTGGGGCGAGCCCTATCTGCTGCTGGGCGCTGACGGGGAAGACTTGAAGTTCGCTTAGCAGCCCGTGGCAGAAATCGAAAAGGACGCTTACTGACGGGCCTGTGAAAAAATATCGTTTTTCCGATTTTGCCGGATTTCGGCGAACTGCGGGGTTCCGGCGTGGCGCCGGCCCCGGTAGTCTCTGGATTTATGCAGAATTTGAGTCTTGGCC
>DASZMZ010000010.1:0-9921 GCA_035551455.1 Candidatus Sulfopaludibacter sp. | reverse complement strand
TTCCACCTGCGCGCGGAGATCTTCCAGCACCGGGATCCGGTCGCGCACGAAGGTGTCGAGCGCGGCCTCCAGCTTCTTGCCCTCGTCGGCGGCTGCCGGACCGCGTGCGGTGAAGTAGGCGCGATTCTGATCCACCAGTTTGGAGAGCTCCGTCTTGACGGCCTCCGCCTCGCGCTTCCAGGCCGATTGCTGCGGGTTGCCGCCGCGTCCTCCGCGTCCTCCTCCGCCGCCGGTGGTGTCGGCCACCTGCGACGAGTTGAAGAACAGGGCGTTGAAGAAGAACTTGTAAGTGCCGTGCGACTGCGCGCGCCATTGCGGACGGAACGCCAGCATGATGATGTGGCCCTTGCCGTAATTGGCGTCGAGCGCGGCGGCCTTACCCTGTATGCGGTCGGCCCCGAGCAGGAAGCCGCTCACCAGCGGATTGCGATCCTTCAAGTAACTGGCCAGCACCTTGCCGCGGAAGGCGGGCTTGGTATCGAAGACCGGGTTGCGCTCGAACATGACGGGTAGCGAGAGCGGCAGGCCGGCCACCACGGGATGGGCCGGCTCCTTGATCTCCGCGCGAAGCAGCGCGCCCGAGCAGAAGAACTGCGTCTGCGGCAGGCCGGCCACCACGTTGGTGACCGCGAGGTTGAATTCGTCCATGGCGAACAGCGTGGCGTTGCCGAAGGTGACCAGCGTGCCGCCCTGAGTGACGAAGTCGCGCAATTCGTTGGCGCCCGCCTCGCCGATGCCGCCGGCGTATTGGCCCGGCACGCTGCCGGGCTGCATGCCATCCATAATCTGGCGGGTTCCCATTTCGGCAATCACGATCACATCGAACTGATCGTGCAGGTGTCCGGACTGCACATCGGGATTGTGGAGCACGCTGAACGGGAAGCGATTCTGTTCCAGAATCCAGCGCGTCCAGCCCTCGTCGATATTGCCGCTCCAGGATTGGTAGAGGGCGATGCGGGGCTTTTTCACGGGCCAGGAATCGGCGGCCTCTTTCACCGACGTGGCGTTCACGCCATTCTTCTGCAGCACGGATTCCACCTTGCCGCTCGCATAAATAGTGCTGCCGGATTTGGCGAACTGAACCGTGCCGCCCGCGGTCAGGATATCGTTGACGGCGCGCAGAGATGCGTTGGTATTGTGCGAGAAAGCGAAGACCGGTCCGTTGCCTTCGACCTTGCCCGCGATCGGGTCGATGCGCTCGAGCTTGCGCAGCGCGACGCGGGTTTCGCTGCCGATGGGCTGCGACACAGTCACCACTTCGACGCCCATTTGCAGGGGCAGCGTCCAGCCAGTGACATCGTAGGGAACCTGCGCCGGCGCGGCTGGTGCGGCGGCTCCTGCTGCTCCGCGTCCACCGCGTCCTCCACCTGCGGCCGGAGCCGCTGCGGCTGCGGGAGTTGGCGCGGCCGCCGCGGGACCTGCTGCCGCACCGCGTCCGCCGCGTCCACCACCACCACCGCCGCCTCCACCGCCGGTCGGAGTTTCGGCCAGAGTCGGCGCATGGGGAATCTCGGGATACTTCTGAATGTCGAACAACTCTTTAACCAGCGCGGCGAACGGCTGATCCATGAGGATCACCCAGTCTCCTTCTTTATACCGAGCCCCGCCGGCCGAGCCGTCTTTGGTGGCCTGATGAATCTCGATGCCGTCGATCATCAGCTTGTCCACCAGAATCTGCGCGGTGGGCGTATCGCGCTGCTCGCGCGGAATGATGTAAGCGTACGGCGGATCCTTGGTGAAGCGGGCCACCACGTCGCGGCCGGCGCGGTACCGGTCGTAGAGCAGCTCTTCCCGATTCTTGGCTGCCGTATCCAGCACGGCCATCGAAGCGCCGATCATGTAGCGCACCGCATCGCCAAGCCGCCACCATCCACCGCGCCAGGGACTCGAATAGTAGACCTCCGCGCGGAGGTCGCGCTTATCCTGCGGGAACTCGTCAGTGGTATAGAAGTGAGGCGTCGCGTAGCGGTAGAGCGCCGTCTCGGTGAGGAAGCTGACGGTGTTGCGGAAGTTGTTCACGTGATCGACGAAGCCCGGATACCAATCGTCGAAGCGGCCGCGATGCATGGCGCCGGGCATGTTGTGCTCGTCCAGATAGGCCGCCATCGCGGTGCCGAATACATTCACCCAGCGGTACATGAGCGGGTGCGGATTGAGCGAGACCGGGTCGCCGAACGGAGGGATCCAGATGCGCGCGGGGAACGGGGCCGTCTGGTGATGGTTGTAGAAGACCTGCGGGTAATATTCCAACTCCGTGCGCGTGATGACCTGCGATTCGACCATGTTGTTCATGTAGCCGTCGCGATTGTTATCGTGGCCGATATACTCCTGCCACAGGCCGGGCATGTTGCTGACTTCGTAAGGCGAGCCGAGATTCTGTCGGTACCAGTTCACCACCATGTTCTGGCCGTCGGGATTGATGGAGAACCAGAGCAGCAGGATCACGTTGTCGAGGATGGCGGTAGTCTGCGCGTCCGTCGCGGTGACCAGGTTGTAAGCCAATTGGATCGCGTGCTGCGCGGGCGCGACTTCGGTAGCGTGGAGTCCGCTATCGATGTGGACGATGACCTTGCCGTTGTGCGCGAGCTCGTGAGCCTGTGCGTCGGTCAGTCCTTTGACCAGCGCGAGGCGGCGGGCGGTGTCCTTGTACTTATCGAGTTCGGCGAGATTCTTCGGAGAGCTGATGATGGCGATGTACCAATCGCGGCCCTGGCTGGTCTTACCTGTGCGGACGAGTTTGAGTTTGTTGGTGGTTTGGGCGAGCTTCTGGAAGTAGGCGAGCGACTCGTCGTAACTGGCAAGATAGAAATCGTCTCCGGGTTTGTGTCCCAGGACGGATTCGGGCGTGGGTGGTTGGGCCAGCGCGATGGCCAACGGGCACAGGAGCAGCGCGGCGGCAAGTTTCATAAGAAACTTAGACTACCATGCCGGAAGAGGGGCGGTTCTGCGGATTCAAAGTGAGAAGTCCATCCGGATTACGACGGCAGCGGCCACAAAGAAGGCGGAGGTGAACGCGAGAGCCACTCCGAGTCCATACTGATCGGCCAGCGCTCCTACCGTGGCGGGCGCGATCGCCGAGAGTGCGCGTCCAATGTTGTAAGAGAAACCCTGAGCGGTGGCGCGATAAGCGGGAGGAAACATCTCGGCGGCCAGGACTCCAATCGAGCTGAAGTATCCGTGGCCGAAGAAGCCGATCAGTGGACCCATAGCGAGGAGAATGGCGGCGCTGCGTCCACAAAGTCCGTAAACGGGAATGAGAGCTGCGGTGGTGAGAACAAATATCAGGAACGCCGTGCGGCGGCCCAGCCGATCCGCGAAGTACCCGAACAGGATGTATCCGAAAAAGGCCCCCGCCTGCATGGGGAGCAGCCACGCGGAGGACTTGACGATACCGAGTCCCGCGCCGCCGCGCGAGAGCGGACTGGCGAGAAACGTGGGAATCCAGGTGAAGAGTCCCCAATAGCCGAACAGCAGGCAACAGCAGATCGCGGTGAGCAGCGCCAGCCGCCGTCGCAGCGGCGGACAAAGCAGCGGCATGACCGAAGGCGCCGCGCCTTCGTGCTTGTGCCAAACCGGCGATTCGGGAATGTTCCGGCGAATCCACCACGTGAAGAACGCCGGCAGCACGCCGAGCAGGAAGAGCGGCCGCCAACCCCAGCGTGGAATCACCAGCGCGGCGAGCAGCGACGCCGCCATATAGCCGAGAGCCCAGCCGGATTGCATAATGCCGATGGCCTTCGCGCGGTGGCGCTCGGGAAAAGTCTCGGCCACGAGGACCGAACCCGCGGCCCACTCGCCGCCCAGCGGAATTCCGGCCAGCGACCGCCAGAGGATCAACTGAGGAATCGTGCGCGACGTAGCGGTCAGGGCGGTGAGCAGCGAGAAGCCGAGGATGGACCAGGAGAGCGCGCGGGCGCGTCCAAAGCGGTCCGCAAGATACCCGAACGTCAGGCCGCCAAGCGCGGAGGTGACCATCGGAATGGCGGCGATGGCCCCGGCGGCGGCGGAACCGATGTGGAATTCGGATCGCACGGTGGACAGGGCGAACGAGAAGAGCAGCACGTCCATGGCGTCGAGCAGGTAGCCGAGATGGGCGGCAAGGAGGACGCGCCATTGGTGGCGTTGAATCTCGCGAGTCCAAAGCAGGGGCAAGGGGCAGGATACCGTATCGGCGGCTGCTGATAAAATCGTCTGCACTATGAAGTACACCGAATGGCGCGTTGTCCTCTTGGCGGCGAGTTGCATTCTGGCCGCGTATCCGCAAACCAAGCCCACGCTGAAGCCGGCCGATTACGGCAGGTTCGAAACGCTGGGCCAGGGACTCCTCTCACCGGACGGCCACTGGGTGGCGTACGAAATTCGCCGCACGGATAAGAATGACGAGCTGCGCGTAACGCCGGCCGCGGGCGGCAAGACGCAGAGTCTGGTCTTCTGCACCAGCGCGGCGTTTTCGGCGGACTCGCGCTGGCTGGCCTGCGAGGTGACAGCTTCCGAAGCCGAGCAGGAGAAGTTGAAGAAGGCCAAAAAGCCGGCGCAGAACAAAATGAGCCTGCTGGAACTGGCCACTGGAACGGTCACTACGGTGGACGATGTCCAGTCGATGGCCTTTTCCGGTGAAGGCGCCTACCTGGCATTCCGCCGCTACGCCCCGGTGCGAGACGGTGCGGCGAAAGATAAGGATGGAGAGAAGGCTGACCCCGTGGGCACCACGCTTTCGGTGCGCAATCTGTCGACCGGCGCGGACGCGACGTTCGGCAATGTGACCGGGATGGCGTGGCAGGATGCGGGCACCACTCTGGCGCTGACGATCGGTGTGGAAGGCCGAACGGGAAACGCGGTGCAGGTGTTCGACCCGAAGTCGGGATCGCTGCGCGTGCTGGATAGCGGCGGAGCCCTGTTCACCGGCCTCGCGTGGCGAAAAGACTCGAACGATCTGGCGGCCCTGCGCTCCTTCAAGCAGGACGGCTACGAAGGCGAGAGTTACGCGGTGCTGGCGTGGAAGTCTCTGGGCGAGAAGAAGTCGGCAAAGGTGGAAGCGCCGAAACGGCTGGTGGGTTCGCGCGCGCCGCAATGGTCGGAAGACGGCGCGACGGTCTTCGTCGGCATCGCCGAGTGGATGAAGAAGCCCGAGAAGAAGGGCGACGAGGAAGCCTCCACCGTAGAGGTGTGGCACTGGAAAGACGAGAACGTGATCAGCGAGCAAAAGCTGACCGAGGCCCGCGACCGGGACCGCAACGTGACGGCGGCCTGGCATCTGGCGGGAGGCGGCCTCGTGGCGCTCTCGGCCAACAATCGCGAAGAGGTGCGTCTGCCGAAGCGCGGCGAGCGGGCGCTGGCCGTGGACGGCACGCCGTACGTGACGGATTCGATGTTCGGGCGGCGGTACGCCGACTTGTACCGGATCGATTTGCAGAACGGCGCACGCAAATTGGTGGCGAAGAAGCTGATAGCGCCGGTGGATTTCAGTCCCGGCGGCCGGTACGCGATGAATTTTCAGGACGGCCACTTTCAGGCGTACGACCTGGAGACCGGGACGTCGCGCGACATCAGCAAAGACGCGGCCGGCGCGAGTTTCGTAAACAAAGAGAATGATTATCCGGTGCCACAGAAGCCCTCGTACGGCGTCGCCGGCTGGACCAAGGACGACCACGGCGTCATCGTTTACGACGCTTACGATTTGTGGGAATTGTCGCCCGACGGGTCGGCGAAGGCGCGACGGCTGACCGATGGCGGCGCCGACGAAGTGCGCCACCGGTATGCGCGCGTGACTCCGCGGCCGGGCGGAGGCCGCGGCGGGCGCGGCGGCGGCGAAGAGACGGAATGGATCGACCTGGCAAAGCCCGTGTACCTGAGTCTCGAAGGCCGGTGGACGAAGCAGACCGGGTATGCGCGCTTAGTGAACGGTAAGCTGGAGCGGCTGATGCTGGCGTCGAAGGGCGTGCGCGGACTGGAGAAGGCCAAGAGCGCGGACGTCTTCCTCTATCAATCGGGGTCATGGAGCGAATCCCCGAATTTTTACACCGCGGGAGCGGATTTAAAGAGTGCGCGGCGGGTGAGCGAGACGAATCCCTTCGCGGCCGATTTCGCGGTGAGCAAGGCGGAACTGATCGATTACAAGAATTCGCGCGGCGAGCGACTGCAGGGAGCGCTCTACTATCCGGCGGGCTACCAGAGCGGGAAGCAGTATCCCATGATCGTGCAGATCTACGAGATCGAGAGCAATCAGTTGCACAACTGGACGGCGCCGAGCGAGCGGGCCACCTACAATCCCGCGGTCTGGACGCAGAACGGCTACTTCGTACTGCGGCCGGACATCGTGTTTCAGCCGCGGCAGCCGGGGCTATCGGCGCTGGACTGCGTAACCGCCGGAGTGAAGAAAGTGCTGGAGAGCGGGATGATCGACGCCAAACATGTGGGGCTGGTGGGCCATTCGTGGGGCGGCTACGAGACCACGTTCATTCTGACGCAGTCCAAGCTCTTCTCTGCGGGCGTGGCGGGCGGTCCGCTGACCAATCTGGCTTCGAGCTACGGCGAGATTTACTGGAACAGCGGTGGTCCGGAAACCAATCACGTGGAAGTGGGACAGGAGCGGATGGAAGTGCCGCTGTATGAGGATCCGCAGGCGTACATCCGGAATTCAGCGGTCTACTTTGCGGATAAGCTGGCCGCTCCGCTGCTGTTGAGCGTAGGTGATCATGACGGGGCGTCGGACTGGCACCAGGATATCGAGCTGTATAATTCGGCGCGGCGCGCGGGGAAGAACTGCGTGATGCTGGTTTACGAAGGCGAGAATCATTCGGTGGCGCAGAAAGCCAATCAACTGGATTATCACCGCCGCATCAATGCCTGGTTCGACCACTATTTGAAGGGCTCGGAGCCTTCGAACTGGATCACGCAAGGGGTGAGTGTGCTGGAGGGAAAGAGGCAGTAGGGCAGCCGGCAAAAGGAGTTGGAAGCCGCTCCGGGAGCGGCTTCCGTCAGGTTAGTTTCTTACGCCCTGAATCGTAAACAGAAATACTTCACTCCTACCATTCACGTGCCACGCGCATTCTGACTCCTGACTTCTGACTCCCAAATCCCGCAGGGATTTCAAGGGCGGAGCCCTTGGTTAGTTATTTGGCCTTCTTGGGCGGAACAATCGCGTCTTTCGCGGCCTTGGCCACGCGGAACTTCACTACTTTTTTGGCCGGGATCTTGATCGCCTGGCCGGTTGCGGGATTGCGACCCATGCGGGCTTTGCGGTCAACGCGCACCAGCCTGCCTAAGCCCGGGACCACGAACATGCCGTTCTTCTTGACTTCAGCGACAGCCGTGGAGCCCAATGCCGCCAACATGGCAGCAGCAACTTTCTTGGTTACCTGGCACTTGTCGGCCAGCGTCTGGACAATTTGTGATTGTGTCATCTTGTTTTTCGTTGTCTCCCATTCGGCGAACGCCGATGACATAATGCTACGCCAATGTTTCGGCGTTGGAAAGGGCAAAAAGCCCGAAAAGGCCAAGAATTACAGGAATTTCTGCTCCGGAAGGCCAAAAACCCCAGTTTTTACGGCAAATAGGCTTCCGGCGAGGCGATGCGGCGGGGCTCCGAGCGCCGCGCTGGTCACGTAGAGCGTGTCATAATCGGCACCGCCGAAGGTGCAACTCGTGATGTTTTGCGCCGGCATTTCGAGGACGCGATCGATGGAACCATCCGGCGCGATGCGCACGATGCAGCCGCCGCCCCAGCGGCAATTCCAGAGGTAGCCTTCGCCGTCGATAGCCGAACCATCCGGCAGGCCGCGATCGAAGCCGCTGAAAAACGGCCTCGGATTAGCGATGGCCCCAGTAGCAGCGTCATAGTCGTAAACGTAGATGGTGTTCTCCAGCGTGTCGGCGAAGTAGAAGCGGGAACCGTCGCCACTCCACGCCAGCGTGTTGGAGATGCCGATGTCGCGCCGCCATTCGCTCACCTCTCCATTCGAATCGATCCGATAGAGGACGCCATCGGCGCCGCCGGCTTCGAGCGATGTGCCGTCTCCGGCGATGTTATTGCGCATCGAGCCCACCCAGAAGGCGCCGCGCGGGTCGGGCCGTCCATCGTTGAGACGCACGTTCGGAGAACCGGGGAGGTGGAAGATGG
Source organism: Candidatus Sulfopaludibacter sp. (assembly GCA_035551455.1). Taxonomy (GTDB): domain Bacteria; phylum Acidobacteriota; class Terriglobia; order Bryobacterales; family Bryobacteraceae; genus Sulfopaludibacter. The sequence continues at coordinate 1,802 of DASZMZ010000010.1, read as the reverse complement.
CGTCACCGCGTTCATCGCCGTCGCACCGCCAGAGGATCACGCGAGACGCAAGCGCCACCACAAGAGTGCCGGCGCGGCCCGTGACCCCGAGGGCCGTCACCGGTTCGTCGAAGACCCAGGTTGTCACGGAGCCGTCGCGATTCAGCCGGTGGATCAGGCAGCGGTTGATATCCACCCAATAAAGGGACTGCGTGGCATCGCACCAGACGGGGCCTTCCCCGCACCAATCGCCGGTGGGCGCCGCGCAACGGACTTCAGGAGGGTTCACGCGAGTATTGTAAGTGGTTATCCTACAGGAATGGACAGGCGGACGTTTCTGGCAATGGCGGCGGTGGCCGCGGCGACCCGTGCGGCAGAGCGCGGCATGAAACTGCACTTGAGTTGCGGCGCGCTGGGAATTGCGGCCAATCAGCGCCAAGCCATCGATCTGGCGGCGAAGCACGGCTTCGACGTCGTGGATGCCGACGGGAAATATCTCGGCGCGTTGAGCGAAGGCGAACTGAGCGACCTGCTGGGCTACATGAAGTCAAAGAATGTGGGCTGGGCGATGGCGGGACTGCCGGTGGATTTCCGTCGCGACGAGGCCGCGTTTCAGGCGGGCATGGCCACGTTTCCGGCCTACGCGCACGGCGTGCAGCGGGCGGGCGTAGGCATGGTGACGACGTACGTGCTGCCCATGAGCAACGACCGGCCGTACCTCGCGAACTTCAAACTGCATGCCGCGCGACTGGGCCAGGCGGCGCGCGTGCTGCGCGATTCCGGTCTGCGTTTCGGCCTGGAGTACGTGGCGCCGAAGACGCTCTGGGCGTCGCAGCGATATCCCTTCGCGCATACCATGGCGGAGCTGCGGGAGTTGCTGGGCGAGATGAATCAGCCCAACGCCGGGCTCGTGATCGATAGCTGGCACTGGTATCACGCGGGCGACGGACCCGCCGACATTCTGGGGCTGAAGGCGTCGGATGTGGTGTCGGTGGATTTGAACGATGCGCCGGCCGGTGTGCCGAAGGATCAGATGGTGGACGGCAAGCGAGAATTGCCGGCGGCCACGGGCGTGATCGACGTGAAGAGTTTCCTGGCAGCGCTGGAGAAGATCGGCTTTGCGGGACCAGTCCGGGCCGAACCCTTCAACGACGCGGTGCGGAAGATGGCGCCGGACGATGCGGCGGCCGCGGCGCAGGCGGCGCTGAAGAAGGCGTTCGCGGAGTGAAGAAAATCCATTTCTTTTTTCTTCAACTATTTTTCACCACATTCCAAACGACTTAACCGAATTTCACCCCTGATTCTCCTAGTTGACATGTTTCAATGGGGTCGGTAAGGAGGTACAGCGAATGTGCCCGAAACTGATCCAAATCGAAGAGAAAGCCGCGTTGCCTGATCGCCGCATCATCAACGCCTACCGTCACGGCCTGACCGGCCAAGTCATGATGTTCACCAAACCCGAGCAGGAGGCCTACAACAAACACTGCAAAGCCCTGCTCGAATCCCTGGCCCCCGTCGGAGGACTCGAAACGTCCTTCGCCCAAGCCATCGCCGACGACTCCTGGCGTCTCTCCCGCGCCTCGTCCATCGAAAACACCCTCATCGGCATCGGCCTAAATACCAAAGAGGATCCCTACTCCATACAGCCCCCGCAGGTCTCCGACGCCTTCCTTCAGGCCTTCGCCTGGGTCAAGAACGTCAAGAACTTCAACCTCCTGACCCTCTACGAAAGCCGTCTCCATCGCAAGATGGAAAAGAATCTCGACCTACTCCGCAAAGAACAAGCCATTCGCCTGGCCGCCGAGCAGCTCAAACCGCAGAAA
>DASZMZ010000009.1:0-30527 GCA_035551455.1 Candidatus Sulfopaludibacter sp. | reverse complement strand
AGTTGATTCAGCCGGTCTGCCTCTTCGTTGATGATGGTGAGCAATTCCTCGTGTGGCGCGCCAGGGCTGCTCAGAAGACTGGTGACGGCCGCCTTGATGGAAGTGAGGGGCGTGTTGATATCGTGCGCCAGTGAATCCAGCAGCGCCGATTTCAGCACTTCGCTCTGCCGCGCGGCCTCGGCGTGGCTGGCGTCTTCCAGAGCCCGCGCCTTCTCCAGGGAAATCGCCATCAGGTTCGCGATCGCTCCCACCATCGGTTCCGAAGGCAGCGGGCCCACCAGAGCCATACTCCCCAATGTGCGTCCGCCCAACCGGACCGGCGCCGTGGCCACGTTCCGCTCCCGATCGCAGCAGGCCTCCGACACCTCCGCCGCGGCTTGCAGATCGTGATCCGTGACGGGCTTGCTTTCCGGACCGGACCGAAAGACTTCTTCGGTGGGCTTGTAATAGAAGGCCGCGCCCTCGCATTCCATCACCTGCACGACCTTCTGCACCAGCTCGCGGATCGTCTTGCGCGGATTCCCGGTGAGCATCGTGGTCTGCACCAGATCGTACAGGCGCTGCACCTCTAAGCGGCGCGCCTCGGCTTCCGCGGTTCGCCTGCGCGCCCGCGCGGAAAGCTGGCTCGCGGTCACGGCGGTCACCAGAAATGCGATGAACACAATCTGGTTCTGCGGATCCTGAATGGTCAGTGTGCCTACCGGCGGCAGGAAGAAAAAGTTGAAGCCGAATACCGCGGCGATGGATGCCAGGGTGGCTTCCGCCAGGCCCCACCAGGTGGAAATTCCCAGAATGGCCAGCAGGAGCGTGAGAGCTACCGTCGTACTATTGGCGTGCAGCAGGACTCGGTAGGCCGCGATGATTCCCGCCACCAACACCAACGACCCGGCGAAGCGCAGAGTTTTGCCGAACACAGCAATCTGATTCTAGCGTCAGAACTTCAGGCGTAGGGCAACCTGCATTACTCGCGAATCGCCCACCGCCGTCACATTGCCAAAACCAGGAGCGGGATTCGAGGGATACAGTCCAGTGCCGAACACTCCGTTCTTGGTCACGTTGTTGCGATGATTCAGAGCATTGAATACCTCGCCCATCGCCTCCAGAGTCACATGCTCCGCTACGCGAAAACCGCGGCTCAGGCGCGCGTTCACGGTGAAAGCGTCGTTCCCGATCCCAGTATTGCGGCCGATGAATTCTCCGTTCACTAGCGGACGCGCGGCCGTGCCCTGTATGGTGGTCGCGCCCGACGTGATGTTCAAGGGCAGCGCCGAATCGTATTGCAGAATCCCGCTCAGTTGAAAGCCGCGCGCCTGAACCGTGCCATCGAAGGAAAGGCGATGTCGCTGATCGTCGTCGCTCCTGCCGTAGTCTTTCCAGATGTTGAAATTGTCGATCGGCGAGCTGAAAAAGAATTCGCCCTCATTGTCCAGCGCCTTCGACCAGGCGTACGAAATCCGGTAACTGCCCCAGCGCACCGGCTTCTGAAGATAGGTGATATGCAGGCCGTCGTAGCGCGAATCGCCAGCCGAGCTGTACTGGCTGTTGTTGGCGTAATTCGGGTCGGGCCGGCAGCCATTGTTCGTGCCCGCGGCCGCGCAGGACGGCACGTTCTGATTGAGCGAGAGGATGAGGTGCAATCCGCGCAGATGCTCGTAGCCCACGCTCAGAGTGGAGTGCGGTCCGAGTTGTTGCTCCACTTCCACGCTGCCCTGCTCCGAATACCCGTTCTGGATGTGCCGGTTCATGGTGCTGAAGTTGGCCAGCACGCCGGCGGGCAGCGCCGACGCCGCCAGAATATTCGGAAACATCGGAGCCCCGCTCTGCGCCGGCGAAAGACTGACGCTCACCTGACTCGCGCCGGTCAGCGTGGTCGAATTGCCACTGGAAAGCAGCGCGTTCGCCAACGCGCGCAGCGGTACGCGATCGTAAAACAGTCCGAAACTGCCACGCACCACCGTCCGCCGCGCCGCGAACGGCGTCCATGCGAAGCCGGCCCTGGGCGACAGATTGTTGGTATCGGTCGAAATCGTTTTCAGATACTGCAGGTCGTAGCGCAGCCCCAGATTCACCACCAGGCGTGGACTCACCTTCCATTCATCCTGCGCGTAGAATCCAACGTTGGGGTTTCGCTGCGACACGGCCGTGCTGCCGAAGGTCTGCGCAAAGCCCGCGTTGTTGTACACGCCCTGCAGAAAAGTGGCCAGCGACGAAAACGTGTAGGCGCCGCGAATCGAGCGGGGAAAGTCGATCGCCAGGTCGTTGTAGAGCCAGTCCACGCCGGCCTTCAGCGCGTGGCCGCCGGCCTGATGGCTGATGTTGTCCGTCAGTTCATAAAGATTGTTGAAGCGACCCGTGGGCGACCCCGACAGCGTGCCAAACGTCGCCACACCGGAAATGGTAACCGCGGGACCGACCGGGTCCACCGGCAGCGCCTGCAGGCTGCTGCGCGCATACTGTCCGCGCGTTTCGTTCACCGTGTGGGGCGAAAGGGTGGCAACGTTGCCGAACGCAATCGATTGGTCCGTATCGTCTAGGCCCGCCGCCGCCGTTGCCGCGTTGAGAGCCCCCGCGCCTCGCGAATTGCTGCTCTCCACGTGATACAGGCTGTAGCGCAGGCTGAAGGTCTTGCGATCCACCTTGCCCAGAAAGTTCGTGTTATGCACCGGGTCCGGATACAGGCCGGTGGCGATGCGCGCTCCCGGATATCCCACGGCGTCGAGTCGCGCGTTAATGGCGTCGACACTGGCCGGAGCGATGGTGATCAGTCCGCTCTGATTCAATAGCCGCTGCTCGAAATTCGCGAAGTAGAACGTGCGGTCGCGAGTCACCGGACCGCCCAGACTTGCACCGTACTGCGTTTCGGTCGAAGGCAGTTTCGTGTGAGAAAGCGGATTGGCGGCATTCAGTCGCTGATTGTGGAAGTAGCCGTAAACGTCGCCGTGTACGGAATTGGTGCCGCTCCGCGTGATCATGTTGACGTAGCCGCCTAGTGCCCGTCCCAGCTCCGCCTGTCCGCCGGAGGTCACCACTTGGAATTCCTGCACCACATCCGCGCCGTAGAAAACTCCCGCCAGCCCGGCCGCATCGTCGTTGGCCGAAAGCCCGTCCACGATGAAGCTGTTCGAGAAATTGCGCTGGCTGCCCACCGAAATGCCCTGTCCCGGAGCCGCCGACGTCTCGGCGAAGAGTTGAGTGGACCCAGTATTCGTCGGTGAAACTCCCGGCACCAGCAGCGCCAGATCCAGAAAATTGCGTCCGTTCAGCGGCAGGTTCCGCACTTCGCTCTGCGAGATGGTCCCCGCGATTTGGGAGCGCGCCGCCTCCAGGGTTTCCGTCTCCGCGCTCACGGTAATCTCCGTGCTGTGCGACGCCACCCGCAGCGGAATCGCCAACTCCAGCGCCGCACCCACCGTGAGTGTCACGGATCGGCGGCCCACTGCGAAGCCGGGGCGATTCACCAGCAACTCGTAGGGGCCCACCCGCAGATACGCGAAGCGAAACCGGCCCTCGGAATCCGTCACCGCCGCGCTGCTCTGGTTCGTCTCCGTCTGCCGGAGGCTGACCTGCGCGCCTTGCACCACCGCTCCCACCTCATCGGTGACGCGTCCGCTGATACTGGCGTAATTGATTGCTTCCTGCCCGGCGCCAATTGCCAGGGTCAGGAAAAACAGGAATACACTTCTCACGGAACTCCCCTCTCAGTACTCGGAAAAACGAGTTAGCAGAGAGGAGCAGGCGGACCGCGTTTTTGCCCGGTGCGGCTATAGGATGCCTGGCAGGACAACTGTCGCCGTGTGGCGGCGTCAGACTGTCTGATCGCATCGGGACAGAGCTTCGGAGCGACATGGAATACGGCCAGAGTGCGAATCCGCGAGGCCGCGCCGATCCGCGGAAATGCCGAGCATCGTGTCGCCCGCGCCGCCGGACCCTGTGTCGCCGCTGAATCCAGGCTGCAACGATGCTTCCCGGCACGACGGCAGCACTCGGGCAAATTCGAAGCCGAGTCCACGGGACCCGCCATCAAAAAGCCGAAAATTGCCAGCAGGAAAGTTGCCCAGAAACGACGCACTGTCCATATTCTACTTCACGGTAAGCATGCTGCAGGCGACCCTATCGCGCGAAGAGCCGATTGAAAAAGTCCCGCGTTTTCCGGCGGATCTCCTGCAGCGTCACATCGAGGGGCCGCTCGTGCAGATGCCGCGGCGTCCAACGGCGCACCAGACTGGTGAGCATGTCGAGTTGCGATTGCGCCGTCGGCAAGCTGCCCTCCGACCTCCCCGTCGAGATGCGCTGCCCGTGATCCACCGCCCGGTAGAACGTGGCCGCCTCGCGCAGAAAGTCGGCATCTTCGCGATCCAGATGGCCCATCTTCTCGATGACGTCGATTCGCTCCGGCGTATTCAGCACCTTGTAAAAGATTCCCGCGCCGCGCAAACGCAGATACATCAGCGCGAAGTCGATATCGTAATATCCGCCCATCCCCGCCTTCAGCGGATTCCGCGGACCCTGCTCCCGCTCCACGCGCGCCCGCATCTCCGCCAGTTCCTTGCGGCTGCGCATGCTCTGGCCGTAACGCCGCCAATCCACGTCCTGCAGTTCCTGCAGAAACGCGGTGGCCCTCTCGACATTCCCCGCCACGCCGCGCGCCTTCATATACGTGATGCCTTCCCACGCCTCCGCGTGGCTGGAGAAGTACGTCTTGTACGCGCCCTCCGATTGCACCAGATCGCCCTCGCGACCGTTCGGCCGCAAGCGCGTGTCCACGGCGAACATCACGCCCAGCCCGGTGTACGCGCTTAGCGTCTGCACCATCCGCTCGGCCACTGCCGTCCAGTAGGCATGCTCGCCGGCATCCGCATCGGGCAGCACGAAAATCAGATCCGCGTCGGACCCGAGGTCGAACTCGCTCAGCCCCAGCCGTCCCAACGCGATCACCATCATTTGTCCGGCGGGCGTGTACGCCGCATTCGCCGGCCGAGGCGCATCGCCCACTGCCACACGGTAGGCCGCCGCGATCACCCGGTCGGCCAGCAGCGACGTCTTGCCGAGCGTCGAAAAGATGGGCTCCGATTCCAGGATGCTCGCCGTCTGGATGCGCACCATCTGCTGCCGGTAAAACCGCCGCAACTCCGCACCATCGACGGGCGCCGCCTCCAGTGGCTTGCCGATTTCGTCCAGCAGTTCCGGTTCGCGCATCAAATCGTCGGCGAAGAACGGACTGTGCTCGAAGATGTCCAGCACTTGCGCTGAGAGCGTGGAGTCGCCCTCCAGCCGCGCCAGCAATCCCGGCGTCGCCGAGGCCCGCTCCAGAAACAGCTCCAGCCGCTCGCGGCCGCGGTGCAGATTGGCTGCCGGCGCTTCCGCCATTTCTTCCGGCGCCAAAGCGGTTTCCGCTTCCGCCGCAATGGTGTAACTCAGCGGCTTCTGGGCATGCACGACGCGGTCGTAAATCTCCTGCACCGCCGTGCGGTGTTCTTCCAGGGAAGCCATCAGCGTGGCGCCGTTCGCCGGATCGCTGGCGGTGCCCGCGGGCATCTTGCGCGCCAGCAGGTCCAGTTCCTTCGCGCTGGTGGGCAGGGTGTGAGTCTGCCGGTCTTCTTCCATCTGCAGACGATGCTCCAGATACCGCAGGAACTGGTATGCCGCCGCGAGCCGAGCGTACTCGCTGCCGGAGAGCAGATCCTTATCGCGCAGGCGAAACATCGCCAGCATGGTGCCGCCGTGCCGTACCCAGTGCTGGCGGCCGCCGTGCAGGCGCTGCAGGCACTGCACCAGGAATTCGATATCGCGAATGCCTCCGGGCATCAGCTTGATGTCCAGACCCTTGGGCCCGCCGCGCCGCGCCGCCATCTTCTCGCTGATGCGCTGGCGCGTTTCCGATACGGCCTCCATCGCTCGAAAGTCCAGCGACGTCTCGTAAATCAGCGGCTCCACGAAATCCAGAAAGGCCGCGCCCGGACCCGGCTCGCCCGCCGAGACGCGGGCCTTGATGAGCATCTGCTTTTCCCAGTCGCGCGCCCGCTCGGCATAGTAGGCGCGAGCGCCATCCGCGGAAATGCAGATCTCACCGAGCGTGCCGTCCGGACGAAGCCGCAAGTCCACGCGGTAACACTGGCCGTCGCCCGTGTAGGTCGAAAGCAGGGCGGTATACCGATTCGCCACCTTCTTGTAGAACTCCCGATTGCTGATTGGCGCCGGGCCATCGGTTTCGCCGTTGCCGGCATACAGGAACATCAGGTCGATGTCCGAGCTGTAGTTCAATTCCTGGCCGCCGAGTTTGCCCAGCGAGATCACCGAGAAGCCGCACGACGTTCCGTCGGGCAGCCGCGGCTCGCCGTACCGCGCCACGAATTCCGACCGGATCCGCCGGTACGTGACGTCGAGAATGGCGTCCGCGAGCGCGGAAAGTTCCGCCGTCACATCGGACAGGGTGGCCGCGCCGAGCACGTCCCGGAGCACGATGCGCAGTAATTGGCGGCGTCGAAATCGCGCCAGGTCCACGGCTTCGGGCACGGACTCCGCCCCGCCCCGCAGGAATTCGAACAGCCGCCGTTCGTACTCCTCCACCGTGAGCACGCGGTAGAAGCTGCCCGAGTGGGCCACCGCCAGGATGCGCTCGGGATGCTGCAGCACGTCGTCGGAGAGGAAGCTGCTGTACGCGAAGAGATTCACCGCGCAGCGCAGGGCCGCCGGAGATTCGGCGATGCGCGGGAATTCCGACGCACCGTCCTGCCGCAGGCGCTCGAGATACCGCACCGCCTTTTCGCGATCGGGCACGGAGGCCAGCAGCGTTTGCAGCCGTTCGTCCATTCGTCAGGCCAGATGAGAGAACACGGTGATGAGATCGCCGGCCTGCACCGGTCCCGGTTCCACCACCTTCATGTAGAAGCCGCTCATGCCCCAGCGCGGCGACGAGAAGTCGCCCTGCTTCACCTTCGCGTCGTAAATCTCGGCCTTCAGCATCTCGCCGTAGACGTCGAGTTGGCGGCAGGGACCGCGCGGCTTGGTGATTTCCAGCAGCGCGCCGCCCGCCCGCAACTGGTCGCCGATTCGCAAGCTGCGAATGTCGAGCCCGCGGACCGTCAGATTCTCACCCAGCGCGCCGTAGAAGATCGGGTAGCCGCGGGCGGTGAATGCATCCACCGTTTCGGCCGCGATCAGCAGAATGGCCTTCTCCACGCCGCCGTGGATTTCCGGGTGCGCATGCTCGTCCCCATTCAATCCCAGCGGCGCGATGAAGCCGCGCCCGATGGGCCGCTTCGGGAGTCCGCCGGGCGACGTGTTGACCTGCAATATGACGGCGTCCATCTAAATGTCGTAGTACAGCGCGAACTCGTAGGGATGCGGCCGCAAGCGCACGGCCTCCGCCTCGTTCTTGCGCTTGTAATCGATGTACGTCTCGATCAGTTCCTCGGTGAAGACGTCGCCGCGCATCAGGAAGGCATGGTCGTCTTCGAGACACGTCAGCGCCTCGTCCAGCGACGCCGGCATGGAGGGCACGCTCTTCATTTCCTCGGGCGAGAGGTCGTAGATATCCTTATCCAGCGGCTCTCCCGGATTGATCTTGTTCAAGACTCCGTCCAGCCCGGCCATCAGCATGGCCGCGAATGCCAGGTACGGATTCGCCGCCGGATCAGGCGGGCGGAACTCCACCCGCTTGGCCTTGGGACTGGCCGAGTACATCGGAATGCGGCATGCGGCCGACCGGTTCCGCCGCGAATACGCCAGATTGACCGGGGCCTCGTAGCCCGGCACCAGACGCTTGTAGCTGTTGGTGGTCGGCGCGATGATCGCGCTCAAGCCGCGTGCATGCTTCAGCAGGCCGCCGATGTAATAGAGCGCCATCTGACTCAGCCCCGCGTACAGATCGCCGGCGAACAGAGGCTTGCCGCCCTTCCAGAGGCTCTGGTGACAGTGCATCCCGCTACCGTTATCGCCGAAGATCGGCTTCGGCATGAACGTCACCGTCTTGCCGTACTGATTGGCCACGTTGCGCACGATGTACTTGTACAGCATCATGTTGTCGGCCGACTTCACCAACGTGTCGAAGCGCTGATCGATTTCGCACTGGCCGGCCGTGGCCACCTCGTGATGATGGCACTCGATGTGGAGCCCGCACTGAATCATGGTCTGCACCATTTCGCTGCGCAGATCCTGATAGTGATCCGTGGGCGGCACCGGGAAGTAGCCCTCCTTGTACCGCGGACGGTAACCGAGATTGTTCTCCTTGCGGCCCGAATTCCAGCGGCCCTCTTCGGCATCGATGTGATAGAAGCCGGAATTCGGCGTCTGGTCGAAGCTGATGTTGTCGAAGATGAAGAACTCGGCTTCGGCGCCGAAGTACGAGGTGTCCGCCACGCCGCTGTTGTTCAGGTAGAGCTCGGCCTTCTGCGCAATCCAGCGCGGGTCTCGTTCGTAGCGCTGCTTGGTGATCGGGTCTTTGATGTCGCCGTACATCACCAGCGTCGGCACCTCGGCGAAGGGATCCATGAAGGCGGTGCCGGCATCGGGAATGAGCAGCATGTCGCTCTCGTGGATGGCCGCCCAGCCGCGAATGCTGGAGCCGTCCATGCCGAAGCCTTCTTCGAAGCTCTCCTCTTCCAGCTCGCTGATCGGGTAAGACACGTGGTGCTGCAGACTCGGGATATCGGTGAATCTCAGGTCGAGCTGGCGGGCGTTATTCTTCTTGGCGAACTCGAGAACCTCTAGCGGCTTCATCACCACCTCCGGAAGGCTAAGGTTAGCGCCCTCCGCCGCTACGGGTCAACGCCGCGCTTTTTCAGTGCCTCCTCGACAGCCTCAATCAGTTGCCTCGGAGTAAAAGGCTTCGGCAGAAACCACTCGCGCTCAGTCAAGACTGGCAGCTCGCCGAACGGGTAGCCGCTCATCCACATTACGGCCCCGGCCATCCCGCCGCCTCTCAACCGGTCCACCAGCGAACTGCCCGACATTTTGGGCAGCACTACGTCCACCAGAGCCAGCGAGATCTCCGCCGGCAGCGGTGCCAGTTGCAGGGCTTCGTATCCATCTGACGCGGCCAACACCCTGTATCCTTCGCGTTCGAGCACACGCTGACACAAGTGCAGAACCACGAGATCGTCCTCGACAATGAGAAGAAGCAGGGTTGAATCAGGCGCGGGCACGAAGTACCTATGAAGGAAGCCCAAGCCCCCTCGGAGGTGAAGAGCCTGGGCTTCCCCCTTGCGGCGATTATGCGCCGCCCATATCTAACTGGACGGTCCGGGTCCGCCAAACGGTTCCGTCGCTAACAAATCTTTACGTTTTTAACGCCCGCAGCCGCTCCGCGGCGGCTTCGGGAGTGATATCGCGCTGCGGCATGGCCAGCATCTCGTATCCCACCAGGAACTTGCGGACCGTGGCCGAGCGCAGCAGAGGAGGATAGAAATGTCCGTGGAAGTGCCATTCCGCATGCGTTTCGCCATCGGTGGGCCGCTGATGAAAGCCCATGGAATACGGGAACGAGACGTCGAACAGCCGGTCATAGCGCGCAGTCGTACGTTTCAGGATGTCCGCCAGCGCATCGCGCTCCGCGCCATCGAGCAGCTCGATCGAGGTCACATGCCGCTTGGCCAACACCATGGTTTCAAACGGCCACACGGCCCAGAACGGCACCACGGTGAGGAACGCGCCGTTCTCTTCCACCACGCGAACTCCGGCCGCCTGTTCGAGCGCCGTGTACTCGCAGATCAGACAGCCGCCGCGCCGGCTCTGCCACTCCAGCAGCGACGCCTGCTCCTCCTCCACCTCATTCGGAATCGACCGGCTCGACCAGATCTGGCAATGCGGATGCGGATTGCTCGCACCCATCATGGGTCCGCGATTCTCGAAGATCTGCACGTAATGGATCTCGGGCCGCGCGCCCAGTTCCATGTACTGCGCGCTCCACGCGTCCACCACTTTGCGCAGGTCGGCCGCCGCCATGTTGGCGATGGTGAGGTTGTGCTTGGGAGAGAAGCACAGCACGCGGCAGATGCCGGGCTCGCCTTCGGCCACCAGCAGGCCCTTCTCCTCATATCGATCGGCCGGCGTCCCGGACTTGAGCGCCGCGAAATCATTATCGAAGACGAACGTGCTGTCGTAGGGCGGATTGCGCACGCCGCCGGCCCGCGCGTTTCCGGGACAGAGGTAACACTCGGGGTCGTACTCGGGCTGGCCCGCGGGAGCCGTGGTTTCTTTCTGTCCCTGCCAGGGACGATCGGTGCGGTGTGGAGACACCAGCACCCATTCGCGAGTCAGGGGATTGAAACGCCTGTGGGGATCCTGCTTCCAATCGAACATTTCCCCTTCACTCTAACTCAAAGATGGCGATGACTCTGCCGAAATGGATCTCGTCTCCGGGCTCCAAGCGAAAGCCGCGCGCGGAGCGATGTACTTCCTGGCTCATTCCGTCGCGCACAATCCAGGTGCCGCACTCCTGACCCTCCCGCTCGCCGCGCGCGGTCCACCGGTCGTTGAACAGGCGGTACTCGCCGCTCACCTTGTCGAACTGAATGTGGGCATGCTCGCGGGAGACGCTTCGATTGATCTCGGTGTCCTCCTCGAAGATCAGGTCGTTGCGGCGGTAGATTCCCTCGCTGCGATAGACGTCGCGGGCCCGTCCGATATTGACGCGCGATTTGTCGAGGCGCAGTTCGGCGCAATTGGCGCTGCCTTCTTGAATGGAGAGGCGGCCTGTGCGGCCGGCATGGGCCGATTCCTGCGACGCTGCCTCCACCAGCAGCCATTCCTCGCCGCGCTGGGGAAGTCCCACGCGCGGCTCCACGTCGACGCGCAGATTTTCGGGATACCGGCAGCCCGCCGCCCGCAGCGCGCCGTGGACTTCCTGCTCCAGATACCGGCGGAAGAAATTGCCGGCGAAGAGGTCGCGGCGGCTCTCATCGACACCGCGGAGTTCGACGCGGATCAGGTCGTAGGGGAAGACTTTTTTGCCCCCGGAGCGGTAGCTCTTTTCGCGGACCCGATCGAGGATCGCCAGGCGGATCTCGGCGAGTTCCGCCGGCGCCTCCAGATGCGGCGCTCCGGAGAGCGGAGCTTCGAAGAGGGTCTTACCGAACTTTTCCAGAAAGTCACCAAGCGTCATGCTTCCCTTTCAATGCTTGCCGGCGGGCGAGAGCGCCTGCCCTAGGATTCCCAGTTCCTTCGCGGCCTCCATCACCGAGCGGGCGATGGGCGCGGAGACGGCTCCTCCGTACCCGCCGTGCTCTACCAGGACTGCGAAAGCGAGGCGGTGCGACGCGTCCGCATCATAGGGCGCGAAGCCCGCAAACCAGGCGTGCGGCATGCCTTCATCCAACTGCGCGGTTCCGGTCTTGCCCGCCATACCCAAGGTCTCGCCCGCCATGGCGTGGCGCGCGGTTCCCTCGGTGACCACTCGGCGCATTGCGCCGGCGATGAATGCCGCCTGCGAGGGCGGCAGGATCTCCAACGGCGCATCGTCGCGCGTATTTCCCTGCCCGGCGATCCATCGGCCTTCCGGCATACGGCCGCCGCCCGCAATCGCCGCCGCGACGCGCGCCATCTTGAAGGGCGAGATGAGCACGGGACCCTGCCCGTACGACGCGAACGGCAGCGCCTTGCGCAGCTCCGCCGCCTCGCCCGTCGAGATGCCCAACTGCGCCGCCGTCTCCGCCAGCGCCTGCGAGCCCACGTCGTGGACTCCCAACTGCGCGAAGTAGGCATTGCACGAGACCGCGATGGCGCGTCCCATATCCAGCGTGCCGTGGGCATGATCGCCGATATCGTCTTTGATGGGGCGATTCCATCCGGCAATCACGTTGCCTGCGCGGCCGTCCGGCAGAGTGCGGCACTGGAAGGTGCGCCGCTTCAGGTCCGGATTCAGCCGGAGCGCCGCAATGGCGGTCACCAGCTTGAAGGTGGAGCCCGGCGGATACTGGCCGTAGCGGGCGCGGTCCAGCAGTTCGTCGTTCGAAGGGGCCGCCGGCCGCATGCCGGGTGGCTGGGGCGCGGGCGTGCTGACCATGGCCAGCACGTCTCCCGTTCCCGCGTCCATCACCACCACGGCACCGTTGCGATTGCCGGTCTTGCGCAACTGTTCCTCGAGAATCGACTTGGCCCGCAACTGCAAGCGAACATCCAGAGTGAGGTACACATTCCGATCGCGCGCCAGCAGCCGGGCGATTCCCGCATTGCCGGGCCTGTGCCGGTAGCGGATCAACGAGGCCAACTCCTCGTAGCGGTAGCCTTGCAACGTGGCGGCCGCATCGTGCTCCACGAGGGAGGAATTGGTGGCGTGGAAATTCTCCCCGGTACGCAGGTCGCCCACTACCAGCGCGAGCGCGGCGCCGAAGGGATAGTGGCGGGTATCGAACTGGGATGCCACCTTGTCCACCGATATGCCGAGGCTCTGATAGTCGGCCTGATGGCGCATCAGTTCCGCCCAACTGCTGGTGGCCAGGGGAATGGCGTTGCGGTCGTAGATGGTCCCGCGCGGAATTTCGCGGGCCAGCGAATTCATGCGCGGATTGTGTTGCGGCCGCTTGACGCCATCCTGCTCGAAGGAGTGGGCGTCGCGCGCCAGATAGTCCGTATCGCGGACCACCTGATAGCGCGCGGCGGCGGCCACGAGCACCACCATCACGGCGGCCAGCACCAGCTTCACTATGCGCGCCGGGCGCTCCAGCAGTTGGTACGGCGCTTCGCCGAGCTCCCCGTCGGCCGAGATCGAGAGCAGAATCGCGAAGATCAGGAAATTCGCCAGCATGGCCGTGTTGCCCGAACTGAGGAACGGGGAGACGACTCCGGAAAGCGGCAGCACGCCCAACACTCCCGCCGAGATCAGCATCATCTCGTAAGCGATCAGGCAGCCCAGCCCCAGCGCCAGGAAGAAGCCGAAATGGGTGCGACAGCGCGCGGCTGCCCGCAACGCGCGGGCAATCAGAAAACCGAACAGCAGGAAGACCGCGGCGACTCCAGCGAAGCCCCACTCTTCGCCGATGGCGGGTAGCACCAGATCCGTGCTGCCGGCAGGAATCATTTCCGGATCGCCCCAGCCGGGTCCCGAGCCGAACGGTCCGCCGGTGGAGAGGGCCCACAGGCCATGCGCCAGTTGATCGCCGCCATGCACGTTGTTGTCCCAGGGCGAGAGCCACATATCGATGCGGTCGACGACGGTGTGGGGCTGTCCCATGCGGTAGCCCACGGCGACCGACCCGACCATGAGGGCGAGTCCGGCGAGCGCCAGTCCCGGACGTCCGCGAGCGACGGCGAACATGGAGAGGAAGACGAAGAAGGTCACCAGCGCGGGACCGAGGTCCTTCAACTCAAAGAAGAAGACCAGCGAGACGCCCACGGCCACCAGCACCGGCGCCACATGTTGGAGGCGCGATGTGCCCAGCCGGTTCCGCAGATCGCGCAGCCGCTCCCAGTTGCGCGTGAAGTAGCCGGCCAGAAAGATCACCAGGAGAATCTTGACCAGTTCCACCGGCTGGAACGGACCGAGGTTCACTTTCGCGTCGTTGCCGGCCGGACCTTTGCCGAACAGCATGAGCGCTCCAAACAGCGCCAGCGCGGCGAACAGCGGCGTGTAGCACCAATCGGAGAGACGCCGGTAATCGAAGAAGCGGAGCGCCGGCAGAATCAGCAGCAGGCATCCGAGGAATACACCGAGCGCGAACTTGTGAAACTCCAGCGTATCGCGCAGCGGGTCGCGCATGCTGGCCATCAATGCCAGTCCCAAGCCGGTCAATAGGTGGAGCGCGGGAAGGAAGGCGCGATCGCCCGTGAAGCCGCCGGCCCTCCATGCCAGAGCGACCAGATAGAAGCCCGCGAAATACAGGCCGGTCCACAGCAGAAACTCCCTTTGGAATTCCTTCGGGGTGCGCACGGCCATGAGGGGCTTGAGCTTGGCCAGCGGCAGCAGTGGATGCCTGGTGCCGGGCGCGCGCAGAGCTGAAAGCGCGCCCACATTGCGCAGCGGCCGGGCATGTTCGAGGAACTCGAACGTCTGGCGCGAGAGTTCCTCGCGCTGCGCCCGATCCGGAAACAGTTCGAACAAGGGCGCCAGCTCTTCAGGGCTGCTCACGGTATTCAGGTTCACCAACTGCGTTCCACCGCTGAAGCGGTGGACCTTGGCCGTGTACACCAAGGCGAGGGCCGCGCCCACCAACAGCGTGGCGCACAGGAGCAAGAGGATGCCACCGCGGCGGCGCGCCGGTTTTGGGGCGGTCATCACCAGGGGGCTGGTGCTCCAACTGCGCGTTACCGCCATGTCCGTCTCCTGTAGGTGGACCGGCGCGGCGTGCGGCGCGGCCGGTGGGACACCGTTCTGACTACGGGCCGGTGCACAGCGTCGAGTTCCACCAGCGATTGCTCCACGCGGTCAAAGCCGCGCACGCGCTCATAGAGCTGGCGGGCCATTTGGGAATCCTGCCAGGCGGTAGCGGGCGCTGTTGTCAGTTCGCGCTGCGCCAGCAGCCGATAGGCATCGGCCTGTTGCTCCAGTTCGCGTTTGCCGGCTACCGCGCCGCGTGCTTCGGCGGCGTGAAATTCGGCCATGGCGTGGTCCACATCCGGCAGCCAGTAGACGTAGACGCGAGCCAGCGCGAGGTGGGGCGCGGGGTCGCGCGGCAAGCGCCGTACAGCTTCCTCGAACTGATCGCGCGCCGTGCTGCTCCACTGGGCCGCCGATGGAGCGGAGTACTGTCCGCCATCCAGCCGCTCCAGAGACGCGTAGCCCCGCGCTAGCGCCAGACGGCCCAGGGTACGATCGTCCGCGCCGCCCAGTTGCGCCGCGCGCTGCAGGAAGACTTCGGCCTTCTGCCAGTCGAAATCGCGCAGCAGCGGATCGGTGCTGTTGCGGTAGGCTTCGAAGACGCGGTCCGCCTCGGTCGAGTACAGCAGCGGCAATCCTTCATTCGGTGTGGGCGCGGGCGCCGGCGGCGCGGCAGGCGTGCTGCGCGCCAGCAATTGCTGCCAGCCCAGAGTGGCGCCGATCCAAAGCGCCATGCCGGCCAGGAACCATGCCGCCGCGCCGGCGAAGCGCCACTTGCGATTAGCTCGCTTGACGGTGCGCGTGGCCTTGCGCAGCGCTTCGCGCGCGGCTTCGATGGTGGCTCCGGCATTCCAGCCCTGCCGCTGATCCCGCTCCGCCTGGGTTACCTTGCCTTCGAGGAACCATTGCAAATCCCGCTTCAAATCTTCCGCAGAGAGGTAGCGGCGCTCCGGATTCGGCGCCAGAGCCTTCATGGTGATGAAGCGCAGACCTCGCGGACACGTGGGCGGAACGGCGCTGGGCGGCCGCTTGGAGCGGATGATGCTCTCCAGCTTGCGGGTATTCCCGGCCTGGTACGGAGGCTTGCCGGTCAGCATCTCGTAGAGGGTTGCGCCCACCGCCCAGAGGTCGGACTGCTGATCCACTTCGCTGCGCGTGAGGCGTTCCGGCGAGCAGTAGCTGGGACTGCCGAAATCGTGCGCCGTGGGGCTGCCATCGGCGCGCAGCGTTTTGGCGATGCCGAAATCCAGCAGGCGAACGGTATCGCGGGCGCCCAGCAGAATGTTTGAAGGCTTGATATCGCCGTGTACCACGGCATGCAGGCCGGAATGAAACTTGGCCAGCTGCTCGCAGATTTCGAGAGCGATGACGGCCGCGCGGGTGGAGGGAACCACGTGATCCTCGCGTAGAATCGAGGCGAGATTGCGGCCTTCGACGTACTGCATGGCGATGAAGAAGTAGCCGTCGTTTTCGCCGAACTCGTAGATCTGCACCACGCGCGGGTCCAGCATCTGCATCTCGCGTTGAATGGCGGCTCCGCGCCGCTCTCCTTCGATGATCATCTGCGAGGTGCGGTCGCCGCCGGTCTTCACGATCTTCAACGCCACCTGGCGATTCTCCACCGCATCGATGGCGAGGTAGACGTCGGTCATGCTGCGTCCGAGGCGGCGGACAATCTCGTAACGGCCGATGCGAACCGGTTCGGTCACCATGATCCCCTCTTTACTGTCCAAAGCAGCATGGCCAGCAACAGGCCGTACACGAGAAAGGCCAGCCGCCCGGTGAGCAGGCGCGCGGGCCGGCGAATGCGCGTGGTGGAAAGGCGCGGCCGCGTCTCGCCCTCGCCGCCGCGGAATCGCGAGCCGGCCACGAAGAGCGCGGTGACGTTATCGGAGCCGCCGGCTTCATTGGCCGCTTCGACCAGCTCCGCGGCGATACTGGCGGCGTCGCCGTCATAGCTCTCGACGATGGCGCGGATCTCTTCGGCGCGGAGAAGGTCGGTGAGGCCGTCGCTGCACAGCAGAATGGCCGCGTCCTCGTGGAAGCGGCACGTGCGGATCTCAATGAAGCCCTCATCATGGGCGGTGCGCGGCCGCGAGCCCACGTCGCGGAAGACTTCGTTGCGGCGCGGATGCTGCATGGCGTCGGCCTCATCCATTTCGCCGGCGTCTTCGCTTTCGCCGACGGGAGAATGGTCGCTGGTCAGTTTGCGGATAGCGCCCTTCCAGATCAGATAGAGACGCGAATCGCCCACGTGACCAATGGTGATCTGGCCATCCCGCACCAAGGCCAGCGTGAGCACGCAGCCCATTCCCGACAGTTCCGGATGCTCCTCTCCCAAACTGAAGATGCGATTGTTGGCGCGGGCAATGGCCTCGCGTACGCGCTCTTCGGGCGGGGCCTCCGACCAGGCGGACAGCCATTCGCGGACAGCGTCGACGGCCGTTTCGGCGGCCAACGCTCCGGCGGCCTGACCGCCCATGCCATCGACCACGAGAAAGACACCGGCATCGGCGTCGATCCAGAAACGGTCTTCGTTATGGCGACGCAGCAGCCCGGTGTCGGTGGCTCCGCCGGCTTGGAAGGCGGCCGTCACCGCCGCGCCTCGAAGCTCAACTTCACGACATCGGCGATGCCGATTTCGGCGCGGTCGGGCAGGTCCACCTCGGTTCCCTGTGCGAGTCGGCGGCCGTTCACCCAGGTGCCATTGCGGCTCTGGTCCAGGATGCTGAAGCGACCCGAGGCGGCGTCGCGGCGTAAGCGGGCATGTTCGCGCGAAATTTCGTCGCTGGTATAGAGCGGCAGGTCGACCCAGAGATCGTCGCCGCCGCGGCCGATGCTGACTTCGCCCTGGGTGACGAAGTAGGTCTGCGGCCCGGAGTCGTCCTGATAGCGGATCTCGGCGAAGACGCGGGGAGCGGGACCGCGCGTGCTGTCGCGAGGGCGCGACACTCTGGCGGAGGTCACGGAAGGCTCACGCTCGATGAGCGTGGTTTTGGCGCCGCGATAGGCGGGCTGCTCCACGTCGTTGAGCTCGGAGTGAATCTCGACGTCGCCGGGCGGGACCGCGCCTTCGGAATCGGCGAAGAGTTCGATCCACCAATCGTTCTGTGCGATCCGGTACGTCTTGCGTTTCGAATCGCGGCGGAAGATGGAATTTTTGGCGCCGCCGTTGCGTTCCGCCATGAGGGCGGAGAGGGCGCGGCGGGCATCTTCCTTGATGAGATCCTGGACGCCTTTGAGTCGGGCGTGATCGTCCGGGTGAAGGTAAACGCTGAAAATACAGGGCAGCAGAACGCTGTACTGCATTTCGAGTTGGCCCAATTCCATGTTGCGAACCAGTTCATCGATGATGATCTGGCCGCTGATCCGCGTCTGGGGTTGTTTTGAAGACACCTGCCCTCCGTGACGCGGTAACACGATTTTAGACGAGAAGCTGTCCGGCCGGTTACGGTGCGCACATTAAAATTCAGCAAGGGACGGATTGGCATGCCTGGGCTACTCCTGTTTGCGGTAGAGGAGCTGGCGGGCCGTCCAGTCGGGCCAGGGGTTTGGGGAAGAGGGGCCAGGGGCCAGGGGCCGGGGGCCGGGGATTAGTGGCTCGCTTGGCTCGCTTTGGGCTTCAAATTGGGTTTGTTCCTCGAGGTCAGTTTGGGCTTCCGCGGCGGCTTTTTGGCGAGTGGATTGGAGGAAGTGCAGGTCTTTGATGATTTGGTGCTGGCTGCACTTGATGGCATTGATCATGCGATGGAGGCGGGCCAGGGTTGGGGAGTTGGCGGTGAAAGCTTCGGGGTCGGTCCAGAGTCTGGTTTCGATGGCTCGGAGGCGGCGGAGTCGCCAGGCGTCGTCGGTGAGTTGGTCGAGGAGTTCGCGTTCCTGGGCGTCGGCAGGTTTCCAGGTGTCGGCGAATTCGGCGGCGAGGGTTTTGAGTTTTCCGATGTCTTCGCCGGGAATGATCATGGATTCGGCGTCGATGCCCGATTTGAGGGCGTTGAATCGGATGGCGGCTTTGCCTTGGTTGGTGGCCGGTCCGGTGGACTTTTGAGCGTTGCGTCGATTGGCTTCTATTTGCTTGATTGAGGACATAGGATTTCTCCCAAGTTAAAAAGGTCTGAAAATGCGTGTGAATTGATTTTTACCGCGGAGGCGCTGAGGCGCGGAGGAAGACGCGGAGTTTGGGCTTGAGGGCGGTGCGGTTGTCAAAGAACGGTAGCGGTGGACGGGTTTTTTGCTTGGTTTTGGACCGCTAGAGGCGGGGCTGAGGGTCGATTTCAGGGGTTGAAAAAACAAAATCGGGCTTTAGGATTTCGTCGGGATAGACAGGGACCTCGCGTTTTGTTTTGTGGGGTTTGAGTTGGCGAAGGGCTTGTTCTTTACGAAGGAGGTCGAGATTCTTCTCCATCTTGCGGTGGAGGCGGCTTTCGTAGAGGGTCAGGAGGTTCAGGTTTTTCGCCTGCTTCACCCAGGTGAAGGCCTGGAGGAAGGCGTCGGAGACCTGCGGGGGCTGCATGGAGTAGGGATCTTCTTTGGTATTTAGCCCGATGCCGATGAGGGTGTTTTCGATGGACGAGGCGCGGGAGAGACGCCAGGAATCGTCGGCGATGGCTTGGGCGAAGGAGGTTTCGAGTCCTCCGACGGGGGCCAGAGAGTCGAGCAGGGCTTTGCAGTGTTTGTTGTAAGCCTCCTGCTCGGGTTTGGTGAACATCATGACTTGGCCGGTGAGGCCGTGTCGGTAGGCGTTGATGATGCGGCGATCAGGCAACGCGGCTTTCTCTTCGATTTGGATTAGCTTGGGACACATGTTCCGTTGCTCCTTCCTGATTTGATTCAAACATGGCGAGGGGGAGAATCAGGGCTGAAAATCTGTTAAGTGATTGAGAAGGCGGGGACGAAAATAGTTGCGAAACGTGTGACTGGATTTTAGCGATGGGGCGGCTGGAGCAGGCGCAGGGGGAGTTTGGAGAAGTAAATGAGGCGTTCGACGAGGGGTAGGAGGCGGCGGACGGTGCGGCCGTGCAGGAGCAGGCTGCCGGTTACGAGGGCCGGGTGGGGGATGGTGGTGCAGCAGCGCGAGCAGATGTCGACTTCGCCGCCGCGGCCGGCTGCGTGCAGTGTTCGCATCTGCTGTATGGGCTCGGAATTCCAGATCTGCAGCAGCGAATCCTGCTCCAGATTGCCTAGGGGCGCGCCATCGAGCATGTAGCTCTGACAGCAGGGGTAGACGTCGCCATTCTGCTTCACGTACATGGGACCGCGCCAGAGGTAGTGGCAGGGATGCTTCCACTCATCGCCGGTGTGGCCGGCATCGGGCCGCATCAGGTTAGTCTCGTCCTCTTTGATGCGAATCTGGTCAATGCCGGGGACGGCGTTCCAGAAGGCGATGAAGTCATCCACCTCGCCGGCGTTGCCTTCCATCTTCACCATCTGCACGACCACTTGGAGATGGGAGCCGCGCTCCTTCTTCATGCGCGCGAAGCGGACGAAGTTGTCGCGCACCTTTTCAAATTTGGCGCCCTTGCGGTAGAACTCGAAGGTCTCTTTTTTGGCGCCGTCGAAGCTGAGGGTGATCTGCTCGAGGGGTGAATCGAGGACGCGGGCGGACACCTTCTCGTCGAGGAACGTGCCATTGGTGGAGAGGAGGCTGGAGACGCTATGGCGGTGGCAGAACTCGATGCGTTCGAAGATGTGCGGATCCATGAACGGCTCGCCGAGTCCGATCAGCATCATGTGCTCGGCGGTGTCGCCGGATTCGCGGACTAACCTTTCGAACACGGCGTCCGTCATATCGGCTTTGGGTTGTTTGTGGGTTTCGCGCGGGCACATGGGGCAGTAGAGGTTGCACTTGGCGGTGGTCTCCACGATATACTCCACCGGCAGCGCGGCCAGATTGGACCGGCGCGCAAGGTAACCCCACAGAAGCTTGGCCCGGTTCCATGCCCTCATGCTGAACCTTTATTGTAGCCGGGCGGTTGGGATCATACGATAGACTTAGTATCGCGGTTCGGGGGAGCCACCGTTTGAAAATCACAATTACAGGGGCGTCGGGATTCATTGGGCGCCGCCTTTTGAAGTCGCTGGGTAGCGATGGACACACTTTGCAGGTACTCAGTCGTCACGCCGGCACGAATATGCCGGGGAATATCAAGGTGTGGCCGTGGGATCCGGCGAAGGCCGAACCGCCGGTGGAGGCTTTGCGGGATGTGGATGCGGTGATCCATCTGGCCGGAGAGCCGATTGCGCAGCGGTGGAGCGAGGAAACCAAGCGGCGGATCCGGGAGAGCCGCGAAACGGGGACTCGCAATCTGGTGCAGGCAATGGCCAAACTGGCGACGCCGCCGGCCACGCTGATCTCCTCTTCGGCGATCGGGTACTACGGATCGCGCGGCGATGAGATTCTGACGGAGGAGTCGGCACCGGGGAAAGGCTATCTGGCGGAGATCTGCGAGGCATGGGAGAGGGAAGCGGACAAGGCTGCGGCATCGGGTATCCGGGTGGTGAAAATGCGCACCGGGATCGTTCTCGACTCAAAGGGCGGCGCGTTGCAGAGCATGCTGCCGCCGTTCCGCATGGGAGTGGGCGGCAAGTTGGGTAGCGGGGGTCAATGGATGAGCTGGATCCATCTGGACGACTTGGTGGGGATCTTCCGCCACTCGCTGGAACAGCGTGTGAGCGGTCCTTTGAACGGGACGGCGCCGTACCCGGTGGTGAACGCGGAGTTCACGCGGATTCTGGGAGCTGCGGTGCATCGTCCGGCGATATTCCCGGTTCCGGCCTTTGGACTGCGGCTGCTCTTTGGGGAGATGTCCGAAGTCCTGCTCAATAGCCAGCGGGTTCTGCCGAAGGCGGCGGAGGAGGCGGGCTATCTCTTTCGATTTCCGCAGCTTAGCGGAGCGCTGGCGGATCTGCTGAAGTAGTGGCACAATAGAGAGGTAGCACCACTGAGAGGATCTGTGTCTGTTCGCACGTACATCCGTCTTTTCACCCATACATTGATGCTTCCCATCCTGGAGAGTGGCGAGGAAACCCTCGTCGGTGGGCAGGCAGTTATGGAAGGGGTGATGATGCGCGCACCCCACAGCTATTGCGTGGCAGTCCGGCGCGCGAATGGCGAAATGGTCACCGAGGAAATGCCCCTGGCGCGCATTTCGGAGACCTACAAGATTTTCAAGTACCCGGTGTTCCGCGGGGTGGGCACGCTGTATCAGGCGATGAAACTGGGCATCAAGGCGCTCCAGTTTTCGACGAATGCAGCCATGCAGGATCTGCCGCCGGAGCAGCGCAAAGACGGGTCGGTGAAAGAGCCGCCGAAGGAAATGCCGAAGTGGGTGATGGCATTGAACCTGGTGATGATGGTGGGCTCCTTCCTGTTCCTGTACAAGTGGCTGCCGCTTTATCTGGCGGGCAAGTTGGGTCAGGTGTACCCGGTCTTCTCCGGGCGCGTGGCCGCGAACCTGGCGGACGGCGTGATCCGCATCATCATCTTCCTGTTCTTCATGGGATTGATCTCTCGGATGAAGGATATCCGCCGCGTCTTTGAATATCATGGCGCCGAGCACAAGGTAGTTTTCAATTTCGAATCGGGACAGCCGGTGAGCATCGAAAACGCGCAGCGATTTACGACGTTCCATCCGCGCTGCGGGACGAGTTTTCTGATGCTGCTGATGATTGTTTCGCTGGTGATTTATCCGTTTATGCCGTTCGATGGGTTCCTGGCGAAGTTCCTGATCCGGCTGGCGCTTTTGCCGGTTGTGGTGGGCGTCTGCTACGAGTTGATTCGCTTCGCCTCCCGCAAGCCCGGGTTCTTCATGAGCATTCTCACCGCGCCCGGCCTTTGGCTGCAGCGCATCACCACCAAGCCGCCGGCCGATGACCAGGCGGCTGTTGCCATTCATGCTCTGGAAGGCGCCATGGCGCTGGAAAAGCAGCAGGGCGGCGAATTGGTCATCGCCTAAAACTTATCCATGCAATTCGTTCAGAAGCTCGAGCAGCTCGAAAAGCGCTTCGAAGAGCTCACCCAACAGATGGCCGATCCGGACGTGATTGGCGAAGGCGACCGGTACCGCAAGGTCACCAAGGAACAGAGCGAGCTTTCCGAACTGGTAGGCAAGTATCGCGAGTGGAAGCAGGTCAACGACAGTCTCTCGCAGGCGAAAGGCATGCTGCAGGAGAACGACGCTGAGCTGAAGGCCATGGCGGAGGAAGAGGTGGCTCGCCTGACGCCCGAGGCGACTGCGCTGGAAGATGAAATCAAGATCCTGCTGCTGCCGAAGGATCCTAACGACGATAAGAACGTGGTGCTCGAAATCCGCGCCGGCACGGGCGGGGACGAGGCTACGCTGTTTGCCGGCGAGGTGTTCCGGATGTACTCGCGGTATGCCGAGACGCAGGGCTGGAAGATGGAAGTGACGTCCAGCAGCGAGTCGGCTGTGGGGGGACTGAAGGAAGTGATCGCGCTGGTGAGCGGCAATAGGGTTTACGGCAAGCTGAAGTACGAGAGCGGCGTGCATCGCGTGCAGCGCGTGCCGGTGACGGAGCAGCAGGGGCGCGTACACACGTCGGCGATCACGGTGGCGGTGCTGCCGGAAGCCGACGAAGTAGAGGTCAAGATCGAGGCGAAGGACATTCGCATCGATACGTTCTGCTCTTCGGGACCGGGCGGCCAATCCGTGAATACGACGTATTCGGCGGTCCGCATTACGCACTTGCCCACGGGGCTGGTGGTATCGTGCCAGGACGAAAAATCGCAGATCAAGAATAGGGCTAAGGCGGAGCGCGTGCTCCGGTCACGGCTCTACGAATTGGAACTGGAAAAGCAGCAGGCCGCGCTGGGCGCGGAGCGGCGCAGCCAGGTGGGAACGGGCGACCGGAGCGAGAAGATCCGCACGTACAACTTCCCGCAGAACCGCGTGACCGATCACCGGATTGGCTTCACGCTGCATCAACTCGAGTTCGTCATGGACGGCAAGATGGAGCCGATTGTGGACGCGCTCACCGCCTATTACCGCACGCAGCAGGGCAGCACCGCGGCATGACCTTGCGGACGGCGCTGATCCAGGGTACGGAACTCCTGGAGAGCGCCGGCATCGCAGTACCCAGACTTACGGCAGAGGTTCTGCTGGGCCATGCCATTCACTGCGAGCGCGTTTACTTCTACGCGCATCCCGAGCAGGAACTCAAGGAAGTGGAATGGATCCACTACGGCCGGTACCTGCACGAGCGGTTGAACGGCAAGCCCACCCAATACATCACGCAGCGGCAGGAATTTTACGGACGGGAGTTTCGCGTGACGCCGGCCGTGCTGATACCGCGGCCAGAGACGGAGCATGTGGTGGAAGTGGCGCTCGAAACTGCACGGGGCGCGCGCCGCATTCTCGATGTCGGGACAGGGTCGGGGGCGTTGGCCGTCACACTGCGGCTGGAGACCGGCGCGGAGGTGTGCGCTACGGACATTTCGGCCGATGCGGCGAGGGTCGCGGCCGGTAATGCGGCGCGGTTGGGGGGCGGCGTTTCGGTGGTGGTTTGCGATTTGATGGAGGCGATCGCAGCGAGGTCGTGCGACCTGATCGTTTCCAATCCACCGTACGTTCCGTTGACGCAAAAAGAGGGGCTGCAACGGGAGGTGCGGGACTTCGAGCCTCACGTCGCGCTATTCGGCGGAGAGACCGGGTACGAGTTGTACGACCGGATTGCGAATGACGCGCAGCGGGTACTGCGCAGTGAAGGCTGGCTCATTATGGAACTGGGCTTCGGCTGCCACGAGCATGTGGAGCGGCTGCTGGCGGGTTGGCGCAATGTGAAGATCGCGCCGGATCTGGCGGGTATTCCGCGCGTGGCAGCGGCGCAACTCAGGTAGAATCGAGAGACACTGCTATGGGGATCGGCATTCGCATCGAGCACCTCCGCAAGGTCTATGACACGCCACCGCCCTCCGCGGCGCGCGGCGGCGGCTTCTCTTTTACGTCGGTCCGGTCCGGGCCGAAGCAGGAGAAGAAGAAGCTGGAAGTGGTGGCGCTGGAAGATGTTTCGATGGAGATCCGCGCCGGGGAGATTTTCGGGCTGCTGGGCCCGAACGGCGCCGGGAAGTCCACGACTATCGGAATTCTGACCACGCGCACGCAGCCCACGAGCGGGCGCGCGTTCATCGGCGAGTTCGACGTTTGGCAGCAGCAGGTGAAGGCCAAGTGCCTGATCGGGGTGGTGCCGCAGCGTCCCAATCTGGATTTTGCATTGACGGCGCGCGAGATTCTGCTGTTTCACGGCGCGTACTTCGGACAGGGTGGCCGTGAGCGCGAGCAGAAGGCGCAGGCGCTGCTGGAGAAGTTCAAACTCACCGACCGGGCCGATCAGATGGTGCGCGGCTTTTCTGGCGGAATGATGCAGCGATTGTCGATAGCGCGGGCCATGATGCACGATCCCGAAGTGCTGTTTCTGGACGAGCCCTCGGCGGGGCTGGATCCGCAGACGCGGCTGCTGTTGTGGGAGATCATTCGCGATTACAATCGCGCCGGGAAGACCATCGTCCTGACGACGCACTACATGGACGAGGCGGATGCGCTGTGCGAGCGGCTGGCGATTATCGACCACGGGTGCATCATCTCGCAGGGGACGCCGCAGGAGCTGAAGAGCTCGATCCCGGGCGGTTATCTGCTGCGGCTGCGTCTGACGAGTGTGCCGGAAGCGTTGAGCGAGGCGCTGAAGGCGCTGCCGGGCGTGACTGAAGTGCGGTCGAAGAACGCGGACAGTGTCGATGTTTATGCCGATCGCGGGGGCCAGTTGATTGGCGCGATTGTGGCGGCGGCGCAGTCGGCGGGCGTGGAACTGTGCGACGTTCACATCGCCGAGCCGAGCCTGGAGACATTGTTCCTGCATCACACGGGAAGGAGCTTGCGCGATTGAACTGGAAAACGTTTTTCGCCCTGTTGCAGCGTGACGGGCACGTGGCGCGTCGCAATCTGCTGCCGATGCTGCTGCAGAATCTGCTGCAGCCGCTGCTGTTCACGTTTATTTTCGGCCGCGTGATGACCACCAGCGGCCTGATGCCGCCGGAGTATAAGAGCATGCTGCTGCCGGGGATCATGGCCATTGCGATGGTGCTCTCCGGCGTGCAGGCGGTGGCGATGCCGCTGATCGCCGAGTTCCAATTCACGCGCGAGATTGAGGACCGGCTGCTGGCGCCGATTGAGACGAGTTGGCTGGCGGTGGAGAAGATCGCGGCGGGCATGGTACAGGCACTGGTGGCGGGACTGGTGGTGATTCCGGCGGCGTGGATCGCCATGGGGTCGGGCGTGAAGCTGGATTTCGGACATCCCGTGGAGTTCGCGGCGGTCTGCCTGCTGGTGGCATTTATGTCGTCGGCGGGAGGGTTGACGTTGGGGTGCACGATCGGGCAGACGCAGATCGGACTGATGTTCAGCCTGGTGATCGCACCGATGATGATGTTCGGCTGTGCGTATTATCCGTGGAGTAAACTGGCAGCGTTTCCGATTCTGCAAATCGCGGTGCTGATCAATCCGTTGGTTTACGCGAGTGAGGGTCTGCGCGGGACGATCGCGCCGCAATTTCCGCATATTCCGACGCTGATTGTGATTGGGGCGCTGGTGGTGTTGGATGGGGTCCTGCTGGCGGCGGGGTTGAGGAAGTTCAATCAGAAGGCTGTCAGTTAGGGGGTCGGGTGGGGGTACCGCAGGGGCTGTACAATTATTTCATGAGCATGGCCCGTTACGTCCGCTGGCAAGATGGTGAAGCGTGGCTCGGCTATTTTGAGCGGTTCCCCGATTATCTTACACAGGGCGACTCTTTGAGCGACTTGGAAGAGAACCTTCGTGATTTGTACCGGGATTTGACGAGCGGGGAAATTCCGGGCATCCGCAGCATCGCCGAGCTTGCCGTTGAATGAAGCGGGTTGATCTGATCCGGAAGGTTGAGCAGGCCGGGTGTTTGCTGATCCGGCACGGCGGCAAGCACGACTGGTATCAGAATCCCCAAACAGGTTTTTCTCAACCGATTCCACGGCATCGTGAAGTCAAGGATGCTCTCGCAAAGCACATTCTGCGGAAGCTGGCAGCCGATTGAAAACCTACTTCCACGTCGATATGGATGCGTTTTTTGTGTCGGTGGAAGAGCTGTTCGATCCTGCGCTGAAGGGTAAGCCGGTGGTGGTGGGCGGGCGGCCGGATGAGCGCGGGGTGGTATCGGCGGCATCGTATGCGGCGCGCAAGTTCGGGGTCCACTCGGCCATGCCGCTGCGGACTGCGTATAAGATGTGTCCGCAGGCCATCTTCGTGGACGGCCATCCGGAGCGGTATCGGGAATGCTCCGAGAAAGTTTTCGAGACGCTGCGCCGATTCTCACCGGTTGTGGAGATGGCCTCGATCGACGAGGCCTATCTGGATATGACGGGCACGGAGCGGCTGTACGGGCCTCCGCTGCGCGCGGCGCACCAGTTGCACGATTCGATCAAGACCGCGACGCGGCTGAACTGTTCGATTGGGATCGCGACGTCGCGCCTGGTGGCCAAGATCAGTTCGGACGCGGCTAAGCCGAACGGCGTGCTGTGGGTGATCCCCGGGACGGAAGCCGCGTATCTGGCGCCGCTGGATGTGCGGAAGGTGCCCGGGGTGGGCAAGGTGACGGAGAAGAATCTGCACGCGGTGGGGATCCGCAAGGTGGGCGACCTGGCGCGGCTGGACGAGAAATTCCTGGAGGAGCGGTTCGGCAAGTGGGGTCTGGCGCTGGCGGGAAAATCGCGCGGCTTCGACGCCGGCGGCTGGTTCGACACGGAAATCGGCGCGGAGGAAGGTCCAAAGAGCATCAGTCACGAGCACACGTTCGGGGAGGATACGGCGGACGGGGCGCAGATTGACGCCACGCTTTCGCGCCTGTGCGAGATGGTGGGCCGGCGGTTGCGGGAGCATGGATTGCAGGCTCGGACGGTGCAGCTCAAGCTGCGGTACAGCGATTTTTCGACCATCACGAGGGCTCATTCGCTGGCGCGCGGCACGCAGATCGATACCGAGCTGTGCGAGGAAATTCGGGATCTGTTTCGGGTGAATTGGGCCGTGGGGCGGAAGGTGCGGCTGCTGGGAGTCCATGTTTCCGGCTGGAGTGACGGCGGCGAGCAGATGGACTTGCTGGGCGAAGCGCGCCACGAGAAGTGGACGCAGACTTTGGCGGCGGCCGACCGTCTGCGGGATCGATTCGGCGAGAAAGCGGTTTCGCTGGCGGCCAGTATGCGCGGCAATTTCCGCGAGCGGACACACGAAAATCCGGCGAGCCTGCCGGGAAAGCGGCCCAAGGGGAAGACGGAATAGGACCGGCGACAAAAGGCGATCGTCGATCCTACGCAATTAGCGGGAGTCCGCGGGAACGAAGACGATGCGGGGGCCGGTGGCTGTGGTGTCGAAGAGCCAGAGGGGCGCGGTACCCACTTCGTTGAGGCGGTACAGGCTGCCCATGCCGGTGATGCCGGCCGGACTGCAGTCGCATTTCACGAGATTGTGGCTGCCGGCAGCGAGGTCGAAGGCGGCGACGCCCTGCTGGGAGGCCAGATAGAGTTGGCCGCCATCTGCGGAGGCTGCCAGACCGACGGCAGCTTGGGAAGCATCGTCCTGCGCCAGCACCTGCTGGGTGGCCGCACCGCCCACATCCTTAATCAAGAGGAGTCCTGTGCCCGCGGCGGCCGCATCGTGACTGCCGGGCAGGAAGGCCACGGCTGTATTGCGCGTGGAGACGAGTTGGCGCGAACCGCCGGACCCGAAGAGTTGCACGCCGGCCGCGCCGGCGACGAGGAGATAGGCGCCGTCGTCGCTGACGGCGAAGGAATCGGTAAAGGTGCGATGTCCCTTGCCGCCGGGGAGGGCGAGGTAGGGCGTCAGGTCGAAGGTGCTGCCGGCGACGGGCGAGGCGGGCAGTCCCGTGACGATTTGGAGGCGGCTTCCTGAATACAAGGCCGCGGCACTTCCGGCCGGACTGAAAGCCACGCGTTCAGGCGCTCCGGCAATCCCGTTGACGGCGATTTCGGCAGCCGCGCCGGAACTCAAATTAAAAATATGGAAGGATCCGTCGGCGGCGGTGGCCAGGACCGAATCGAGACGCGGGGAAATTGCGGCCGACGAAAGGGCCATGCCGAGTTCGATGGAACTGCCGAGGACTGAGGCGCCGGGGACTCCCAGCACGGGGCGCAAGACGCGCGCGCCGCCATCGAAGACGTAACCGGCGACTGGTCCGGCGACGCGGCCTTGTTGACTGTACATTACGGGAGCCAAAGTCAGGAGGCTCGCAATCATCCACTTCTGCATAATCTTTTTACCTCGGAGGTCCAACCGTGCCGGTGCCAGGTGTAATGGTCACCAGCGATGCTGCCGGGGTGGTGGCGTTGTTGTTGCCGCCGCCAATCGCGCCGGTAGCGTAGAGTGCGCCGCCGGCCGCGGCAGCCCCGGCCACCGCGATGATGATCAACAATTTCGCGGAGATGCCGACGCCGGCGGCACCCGCTGCGCCGGCGATGATTGCGTTGCTTTGACTGATGTTGGTGCTGGCGGTCTGTCCGTTCGACGAAGCGTTCACATGAATCTGATATTGGCCCTGGACATTATTGGGTTTTAAACCGTGCGCTATCGCACGCCCCTGGGCGTCGGTGGTCACTGTAAGGCTGTGTGCGCCACCCGCAAAGGCCCCGCTGGGGCCGCTGGACGGCAGAGAAAAGACGACGGCGGCGCCGGCGACGGGCCGGTGATTTTCGTCTTCCACTTGGACGATCGGCTCGCGCGCGGTGCGCTGGCGGATGTTGTTAATCGCTCCATCTCCTTCTACCACAATGAGATTGAGCTTCGAGGGAGCGTCCTGTGCAAGCGCAGCCGGTGGTAGCGGCAACGCCAGAACTCCAATCAACAGCAGGCAAAGATGTCGCATACCAGCCCTCCGACACACCATTATGTCGAGCGGCGCGTGAAAACTCAAACATTAACAACCGGCTACATTTCCAGAGTGCCGCGGAAGAGAAGATCCTGTACGTAGAAAGACACATCGCGCTCAGGGAACGGGAGGCCCGGAACGTAGAGCTTGAATTCGACCAGCTTGTCGGTGGCTTTGACGGTGCGGGGAAAGACCAGGCGGAGCACCGGGTCGGCTGGAGTCGGGGCGAAATGGCCGAGGATCCGGTAGGGTTTCTTGCCGATCTTCATCTCGGTTTGCTCATCCATACGCCGAATTTCCACGGCGCTCAGGGGCACGGGCTTGGCGTAGGCAATGGCAAGCACGAAGACTTCGTCGCGGTGCTCCTGGAGGTAATCGACATAGTCGGGGTCGGGGGGTTCATTCTTGGAGCGGCGGCGGAGTTCGGCCTCGGCCTGTTGAATGGGTCCGGCAGTGGCGAAATAGACGGTGGAGGCGGCTTCGCCTCGGGTATGTCCGATCCAGGGGCTCGCAGTGAGGACGATGCCGACTTCCTCATCGGTCCACTTTTCGGGAGGTTTGGTTTCCCAGAAAGGCTGCACCAGGAAGAAGAGGAGCGCGACTACGGCGTGCATAATACCTAATATGCCAATAATCCGGCGGGGCCGGGATGAGGATTTCGGGCAAATCGCGGAGATCCAGGCAGCCAGTCCGGAAGGCGCCCATTGGGAAGTGGCCGGCTACGCGGCGTACGATTTATGGGTAGCCGACTGGGACAACCGGGTTGCGGGTTTCCTTGCCACAAGGCAGGTTGCCGAGGGTGAGGGCGAGATTTTGAACCTGGCGGTGTGCCCCGAATTCCGCAGAAAAGGCCTCGGAAAAGCGCTTTTAACGGCTTATTTGGAACAACATCCGGGCCTCATTTTCCTGGAGGTCCGGGAGTCCAATCTGGCTGCCCGAAAGTTGTATAAGTCTATAGGATTTAAGGAGATTGGCGTTCGTCCGGCTTACTACGACGACCCCTCCGAAGCAGCTATTGTCCTTAAGTTTCATTCATGTTAATGTGGCGAATAGACGGCATGCCGTCTATAAAACGAGAGAAGAGATTACCCACCGAGCCTTGTGTCCGAACCGATCCGACTCGGCGTGGCAACCTCACTGGGAGGAATTGCCCATATGGAACGGAATGCACAGGAAGAGTTAAAGGCGCATCTGATCGCTACGAATGAGGATTTTCAGAAGCTTGCCAGCCATCATTCGGAGCTAGCTCACGAGCTGGACGCTTTGGAAGCGCTTCCCCATCTGACTCAGGAACAGGAGTTGGAGGAGACGCGACTGAAGAAACTGAAATTGCATTTAAAAGATCAGATGGAAGCGATCTTGG
>DASZMZ010000008.1:0-13838 GCA_035551455.1 Candidatus Sulfopaludibacter sp. | reverse complement strand
GCTCGGCTGGGCGTGCGTCTACAACGAGGTAATGTGCGCCTTCTTCCTGCTGCTGGCCTTCACCTTTTTGTTGCGGTACATCGATACCGGCCAGCGGCGCTACTACGTGTATCAGTGGATCGTTTTTATTCTGGGCTTCGGCGCTCTGGAGTTGAACGTGGTGTACCCGGCGCTGGCCGCGGGTTTTACGCTACTCGCCGCCCGCAAGTATTTCCGTGGGACGCTGCCGCTGTTTCTGGTTTCCGCCGCTTACGCCCTCATTCATAGTGTGGCGGCGCCCGTTCCCAAGTCCGGCGATTACGCCATGCACTTCGGCGGCTCGATGTTGCGTACTTTGGCTATCCTCTGGACCTGGACGGTGGGGCCCACCTACCTATCCACACCGATGGATCTGCCCTCCTGGGTGCTGCCCACGGGGATCGCGATCGTGTCCCTGGTGCTGCTGGTGTTTCTGGCCAGCCGGTGGCGGAGCGGCGTGGCGCCGTTCTTCCTGCTCTGGTATCTGGTGACGATTGGGCCGATGCTGCCCCTGCGCGATCACGTGACCGAATACTACGTCTATGTTCCCGCCATCGGTCTCTGCTGGCTGGGCGGCTGGGGCTTGGCGGAGTCCTGGCGGAGCGCCATTCCGGTGCGGATCGGAGCGGTGGCCGTCGCGCTGATCTACGTGTTCCTACAGGCTCCGCATCTGGTGGCGGCCACTGAGTGGAACTACAATCTGACCCGGCGCACGCGGAACTTGGTGGAGGGCGTGGCGGGCGCCCACGAACTCCACCCCAAGCAGACGATTCTCCTCTACGGCGTGGATGAAGACCTTTTCTTGAATGTGATTCGCGACCATGCTTTCCGCCTTCTGGATATGAATCGGGTGTACCTGGCGCCGGGGACCCAAAAGAGTCCGGGCGAGGAGGAATTCATTCTCCCAGGCTTCGTGATCACGCGGGCGCTGTCCCAAAACGAACTGGTGGTGTACGATGTGCGCGGTCCTCAGCTACACAATGTGACCACGATGTACGCCGCGCTGCCCCGGCCCAGCGATATTCCCCAACGCGTGGACGTGGGTGATCCGCTGACAGGGGACCTGCTCGGTCCCGAATGGTACAAGCTGGAGGTGGACCATCGCTGGATGCCGAAGCGGGCCACGCTGAGACTGGGCGGCCCGGCTTCCCCTGGGCGGCAACTGTTTCTGCGGGGCAACTGTACCGAGGAGCAACTCCGCGCGGGCGACTTGCAGGTGGTGGTGACTGTCGAAGGCTCGACACTCCCGTCGGCAAATGTCCACACCTCGGCCTTCGAGTTGGACTTTCCGCTGCCGCCGAGCGTGGTGGGGAAGCCGGAGATCCACATCGCTATCGAAGTCAGCCGCACCTTTCGGCCGCCTACTGACTCGCGCGAACTGGGTCTGGCTTTCGGGGTAGTAGAAATCCGTTAGCAGTGACTGCCTGCATTTCGGCAACTGCCAATGGCAGGAGCCATTTACAAAAAATTACATTGGTATTCCGGCTCCGAAAAAGCGCTTTATTCCGTCCGCTATTGCCGGAAACTTAATATCGCTGAATAGAATCTTCCGGCAGTCGGTCCGCATCAATATTGGGGTTCAGGCTACAAGATGGTGCGCCGGACGGCTGCCAGACGGCAAGAACGGCGATTCCTTCTGTATCAGGATGACCAGGGACACTCCCGAGCTCAAACCTGATCCTATTGCAAACAAAACACTTGGCGGATTTTTCATACCCTTGTAATTTTGTTAGGCCGGCTTGGTGACGCCGCGCACCGTTATTTTTGCGAATGTCTAAAGTCGATGATAGGATTCTGCCGATAAGGATAGAGTCTGCGCGGTACGGAACTGCAGAATCAAGGAGTCGGCAACTTTGGCAGCGAGATTGCTAGTAACTGGTCTCGTGAAAGCGTCGCTGGGAAAAACACGACGAGCAAATAGCCCTCTTGAGGGATTAGAGAGCCTGAAACCTTTGGCATAAATTACCGTCTATACTGTAGCGGAAAGCAGGAAGCCAAAGAAAAAAGAAAATAAAAGGTACCCGCTGAAGAAGGAGATGGACCAATGAACAAGACCGAACTCGAAAAATACAAAGCGATGCTGGAGGCCAAGCGGGATGAACTCTCTGCTGGTCTTCGTAACCGTGAAGACATCGCTATCGAAAAGACCCCGGATGCTCTGGATGAAGTGCAACTGGCTGGTGAAAGAGAACTCGCCATTCGCAATTTGGACCGCGAGTCGAACCTGCTGCGCAGCGTGAAGGGCGCTCTTGTCCGCGTTGCCGACGGCAGTTACGGAATTTGCATGCATTGTGAAGAGGACATCAAAATCAAGCGCCTGGACGCGGTGCCGTGGACCAAATACTGCATCCGCTGCCAGGAAGCCGCAGACCGCCACGAATTCGAGCAGGAGAGTGGCGATACCCTCGACGAGATGCTCGCCAACGCTGCATAAAATTCCTGTTCCTCCGACCAAGGGCGCGAGATGATTCTCGCGCCCTTTGTGTTTTTTGGGCTCTGCATTCGTAAATACACAGAGTGCGTCAAACCTCACACCGCTCCCCCCTTACGCGGGCATTCGACTGGGTGAACTGGCGCTATCGGAGGAACTGATCTTTTTCGCGTAAACTGGGCCCATGAAGTTTTTCCAGCGAGCCGACCGGACGCCGGTCCGGATCGGAATTCTGCCGGGCACCTTCAATCCGGTGACGGTCGCCCATCTGGCGCTGGCGCAGGCGGCGCTCTCCCAAGTAGACGAAGTCGTGTTCGTAATGCCGCAGGTCCTCCCCCACAAAACCTTCATCGGCGCTTCTTTTGACGAGCGGATTCAAATGCTCCGGATGTTACTTCCTCGCGACTCGCCTTTCTCCATCGCGACGTCGGCGGGCGGGCTCTTCCGGGAAATTGCGGCGGAATACCGGATCGACTTTGGCCCGGAAGCCCAACTCACGTTTCTCTGCGGCAGGGATGCGGCCGAGCGCATAGCATCCTGGGACTATGGCGACCCCGGAGCCTTCCAAGCTATGTTGCGAGAGTTCAACCTTTTGGTAGCCGCCCGCCACGGCGAGTACGAAGTGCCCGGAGGACTGCAAGGCGCCATCGCCCAACTCGAACTGCGCGGCGATTATGACCATGTTTCGTCCAGCGAAGTCCGGCAGCGGATCAAAGAGGCAAAGGCCTGGGAGCATCTGGTGCCTGCGGAAATTCACGACCCGGTGCGCAGAATTTACGGGTAGAATTGGTGTCCATGGCCCGCTACTTCGCTTTTCTACGCGCTATTAATGTGGGAGGCCACGTGGTGCGGATGGAAGCACTGCGCGACCTGTTCGCGGATCTGGGTTATTCGAACGTGGAGACCTTCATCGCCAGCGGCAACGTCATCTTTGAAGCGAAGTCGGCCAAGGCGGCCGAGTTGGAGCGGCGGATCGAAAAGCGTCTGGAGGCGAGCCTGGGTTATCCTGTGGCCACGTTTCTCCGTACAGGCGACGAATTGGCGGCGATCAGCCGGCATCGGCCGTTCGACGATTCGGCGATTCTCACGGCCGGAGCTTTCTGCGTGGGATTCGTCGGCCAGCCGCTGGCCAGCCCTGTCCACGAAACATTGATGGGGCTGCAGACGGAAATCGACGCCTTCCACGTCCACGCCCGGGAGATCTACTGGCTCTGCCAAAAGAGGCAGAGCGAATCCAAGATCACCAATGGCCAGCTGGAGCGCAAGCTCAAACTGCCCATCACCTTTCGCAGCACCACGACAATTCAAAAGCTGGCGGCGAAATACTGCTAGAGACGCCGCTCCAAAAAGGTGTCAGACACATTTTCCCCTAAAAAAGGTGCCTGACACATTTTTTCGGCGAGCTTGCGGCCAGCGGGCCCTCTTTCTGCTGCCCAAGGTCAACCGACCGGCAAAACGGGGACGAAAATGGTGTCTGGCACCTTTTTCCGGAAAAAAGGTGTCTGGCACCTTTTTTAGGGCTTTTCTGCTGCTCTGCGGTAACTACAGAATTATTTTGCTTTGGGCGGGTACTTGTCGATAGCCTTCTTCACCATGTCATCCAGTTTATTTTCGATTTGCGAGGCGTTGCCTTTATCTTCACGGGCGATGGCGCGGAAGACCAGCGAGCGAGTGCTGGGGTCGCGTAAATCGATCACCAGCGTGCCCTCGGTAAAGGGCACTCTCACGACGCGGGTGCCATATCCGCGCCAACCAGCCGGATAGGCCTCCCTCTGAACGCCGCGGGCCGAACCGAGAGTGTAAACCACGTTCAGGTCAGCGGCGCCGGAAGGCACGTAGGTCAGCTTCTTGGCGGTCAGATACTTCTGGATGTCGAAGTCGATCCGCTTGCGCACGAGCTCGCCATTGAGCGCCGCATTCTTGCTGTTGAGGCGGCCCTGCCGGATGGTGAAGGTCTTAAACCTGGTGAAGTCTACGGCTGGATCTGATTCGATCTGGATCGTTTGAGCGTAGGCGGCGGTGCAAAGCAACAGGCCGAGGAGCAGACATTTCATTGGGCGAATCTACCACAGCCTGCTCCCGATCTCCAAATGCCATTGAGTTAGTTATTCGGATTGAAAATCGGCACGGTCACTACGTTACTGACGTAGATATCCTGCGCGATGGTCAACGACGAATATTGGTTGGTCGTGAGTCCCGCGTTCAAATGCAGCAGCACTTCGAAGAGTCCGACTGAGCCGGGCTTCAAAGTCGCCTGCAAAACGTCGGCGGTGCTTCCGCCTGCAATCGCATTCATCGCGACTGCCGGCGCGGTGACGGGGCCGCCCGCGGGGTAAGCCTGTCCGGTGGTCACCAGCGACTGATTGCCTCCCGTGAGCACCGGCAAACCCACGCCAGTGGCGTAAACGATGACGGTCTCTCCGGGAAGGGCCGGATTGTCCGTCGTTACGGGCGTGCCCTTCACGTTCGCGCAGCAGAGGTTCGGGCCAAATGGCGTAATGATCACCGAGCCGGTGCCGGTGGAAACACTCGAAGAACTTCCAGTGTAGGCGATCGAATTGCCGTCCGGACCCGCCTGGCGGGCCTGCAGAATGATACGGTCGAATACGCCGGCCGGCGTAGCGCTTACCGCGGGATCCTGATTGAGCAGGGCGATCAAGGCATCACGCACGGTATCGAGCGTGTCGGTGGCCTGGACCGTGTAGGAGTAATTGCGATCCTGAACGCTGATGGTGGCTACGTCGTTGGCCACAATGCTGCCGTCCACTGAGACGATTCCGACCGAGTGACTATTGCCGTGCAGCACGATGCCGATTTCCGGGTTGGAGGTGCCGGGCTGAGCGAAGATCGCCGGGTTCGCCGGTACGATGGACACAGCTACTGGCGAAGTCACTGAGATGCTGCCATCGCTCATGACGCTGCGCACGTACGCATTCACGCTGGTGGTATCGGTGAACTCCCAGGGGAGTTGCGCATTAATCTGCGTGGGCGAAACAAAAACCAGCGGCGAGCGAATGCCATTGAAGTAGACTTCCACTCCGCCCAGTTGCGTGGGCAGGCTGGGCTGGCTCAGATCTGCCGCCGCCGTGCCCGCCGCCAGATTGGTTCCATTGATCGTGACGATCGTACCCGGAGCGACTTTAGCGGCATCCCCGCCACCCGATAGACTTGCGCCGGCGGCTGAGGCGCTGATCAGGGCGCTGGTCGACACGGCTGCCGAATAGGTCACATTGTCGCCCGCCGTACCTGGCGCTTTGGCCTGGAGCGCCACCCGCTGATCGATAATGTCGGCCAGGGCAGTCACGGTCGGGTCGCCGTCGTTGGCATTGATGGCATTCACCAGCGAGGTGATCACCGTGGCAATGCTGTCGGTTGTCTTCACCGTGTACGTGTAGTTCACGCCGTTAATGGTGATGGTCACGATGTCGCCATTATTGATCGTGCCGCCGATGACGATCCCGCCGGTGGCGTACACATTCTGATTGGCGCTATTCACCACTGCCTGGTAAGGCAGAATCACCGGCGCCACGGAGTAAACCAGGATCCGGCGATTATACGGATCGCTCACATAGAGATTGGTGCCGTCAAATGCCAGTGAAACGGGAGTATTTACGGAATCCGCCGCATCCGTCGCCTGGTCCACGGAGCCGCCAATCTGGCCCAAAACCGCGTCCGCACTCGCACCGTTGGTGGTCGGAATAGTCATGAATTCCAGAACTCGGTCATTGCCGCCGTCGGCGATGAACAACCGCTTACCGTCGCTCAAGGCGAAGCGCGGAAAATTCAGCGTGGCATTGCAGGAATCCGGGTACGTGGGGTTGCTGTTGGCGTCCGTTCCGTTGGACACCGTACACAAAACCGGAACCTCGTAACTGGTGGCAGTGACTACGGCGTCGCTGGATTTGAACGCGTAATTGGGGTAACCGCTCACCATGTCGGGTTGACCTACCACGACGTCGGCTGCCTGACCGTTACTGGACGGAATGGAGTTCCAGATCAGCACGCGATTGAAACCCAGGTCTGTTACCAGCATGTGCGTTCCATCGCTGGTCACTGAGACCGGGTTCAGCATGTTGGTGGCGGTGGCGCTCTGGTTCTGCTGCGTCACGTCCACTTCCACGTAGGTAGTGAAATTCGGCTGGCCCAACACGACGTCTGCCGCGGCTCCGTTTTTGATCGGAATCTGGTTGTAGATCAGGATGCGGTTGTACCCGGTATCGGCGATGTAGAGCTTCCCGTTCTGAATCCATACGCCCTGCGGACCGCTCATAGTCGTGGAACTGGGCACGTGATTCGTGGCCACGCTGCTGGAAGTGAAATCGGGCTGGCCCACCACCACATCCGCCGGAGTGTTATTGGTTTGGGGAATCTTGTTCCAGATCAACACGCGGTTGTGGTTCGTGTCGGCGACCACCAGGCGGACACCATCGGAAGCCACCGCGGTAGGCAGACGCATACTGGTGGCGTTGGCCTGCAGGTGCTCGGCAGTGGTGGTGAAATCGGGCTGGCCCAAAACCACCGACGCTGTCCCCACGCAAATGGGGCACGAGCTGTTGTACTGCAGTTCGTCGGTGGGACGAGGCAATTGGCCCGAAAGGTTCGGGAAAATGAGGACTCGATGGTTGCTGGGATCAGCGCCAATGCGGTTTGCGTCGGCCACAAATAGCGTGTCGGCGGCATAGGCGATGCCACTCACCCCCCCGAGTACGGTGTTGGTCGAGTTCGGATCCGCAGCGGTGAAGGACTGCTGGCCGATTACCAGCCTGGCAGCTTGTCCGTTGGTGAAATCGGCGGAGTACAGAGCCACCGCCCCTAGAAGAAATACCGAAATACACTTCATGCGCAGTATCGAATGACGTCTTTAGGTGCTTGTCTTAAGTCTCGATTATAGCAGCAGATACGCTGGAGTTCGCAGCCCGGCGGTGATGCCTTAACGACACACCTGTGTGAGGAAATGGCACGATCCAAAACGGCAGGATCGCGAAACCTCCATGCAGAGTAAGAAGATACGAAAACAGGCTGGAGCACGGCGGAACTGATTGCACGCCCGATGCCAGCCTGGACAATTGCGATAAAGTAGCAGCATGCGACGCCGTACTTTCCTTGGAACCCTGCCCGCCGCGGCGATGGCTTTGGCCGCCCCGGAACCGCAACAACCGACGCATCAGGTCCCGGTCAAACTGGGGTTCGATACCTATTCCCTGCGCGCCTTTAAGTGGAAGGCCACCGAGCTCCTGAATTTCGCGGCCGAGCAGAAACTGGACACCATTCAAATCTCCAGCCTGGACGATTTCGCCAGCCGCGAACCGGCCTACTTGCAGCAGATCAAGGATCAGGCGGCGCGCGCCAAAATCACCATCGATGGCGGCACGGGCTGCATCTGTCCGTCGAGCAACTCCTTTCGACCCGGACCGCCGGCATCGGAACGGGTCCTCGACGGTCTGCGCGTGGCCAAAGCGGTGGGCGCCACCAGCATGCGCTGCTATATGGGCAGCAGCAGGGATCGTGTGGGTCCGCTCCCCATAGAGGCGCACATGGAAAACACCATTAAGGTGTTCAAGAGTGTGCGCACGCAGGCGCTCGACCTCGGCGTGAAGATCGCCCTGGAGAACCACGACGGCGATATGCAGGCGCGCGAAGTGCGCACCATCATCGAGGAATCCGGCAAGGACTTTGTGGCGTCCTGCCTGGATACCGGCAATCCCATGTGGGTGGCCGAAGATCCCATGGTGAGCCTGGAAGTGCTGGCGCCGTACGTGGTGACGACGCACGTCCGCGATTCGGCGATTTTCGAAGTTCCCACCGGCGCCGCCGCGCAATGGGTGGTGCTGGGCGACGGGCATGTCGATTTCGTAAAATTCGTGGCGCAGTTCCGCAAGCTCTGTCCGAAGTCGTCCATGCAGATGGAATTGATCACCGGACGGCCGCCGCGCGTGGTCCCGTATCTGGAACCGGCATTCTGGAAGGCCTTCCCCAAAACGCCCGCCTCGGAATTCTCGCGCTTCGTGGCCCTGGCCAAGAGCGGCCATCCTTATATGGGTCCGATGGTGATTGAGGACGTGACGGGCCTCAAAGTTCCTCCGGTGATGACGGAAGCCCTGAAAGAGCAGCAGCGCATCGATCTGATCCGCAGCTTCGAATACGCCCGCAAGACCCTGGACGTAGGCATCAACTGGCGTGTCTGAAATGGTACAGTTGACCAAATGAAGACTCTCTGCGCCCTGATGCTGGCAGGCGTTCTCGGCGCCGTTTCGCTGCAAGCGCAAAAGAAGACCATCATCCCCCCTGAGTTCGCCGCGTCGACGGCGCCTTACAGTCCCGGGATCCTGGTGGATGGCACGCTGTATGTCTCGGGCCAGATCGGTCAAGACCTCAAGACCTCGCAGATTCCCGCCGATTTCGAGCAGGAAGTGAGACTCTGTCTCGAGCGCGTGGGGTTAGTGCTGAAAGCCGCCGGCATGAAGTACGAGGACGTGGTCTCCGTGCAGGTCTACCTCACCGACATGGATCAGTTCGCCAAAATGAACGCCGTTTACAGCGGCGTATTCAAATCGCCGCGCCCCGCCCGGACCACGGTGGGAGTCACCAAACTAGCGGCGCCCGCGGCCCATATCGAAATTACAGTCACCGCAAGAAAGTAGGGCAGTTATGAAGTGCATCGCGATTTGCTTGCTCTGGGCCTCTTCCGCGACGGCGCAATCCGCACTCACGGATTTCATTCCGCCGCAAACCAAAGTGGTGATCGGGTTCAACCTGCGCAATGTGATCGATGCGATGTTTCTGCCCGCGCTCAAAAGCGACCCCAATTCGATGGCGGCAATGCTGCTGGCGCAAAACAGTTTCAAAGGAATGGACCCGCTGAAGGATATCGACTCCGTACTGATCGTTGCTACCGGGCAGGAACAAACACCCACCGGACTGGCGATTCTGCGCGGCCGCTTCGACGCCAAGTCGATACCGGGCAATGCGCAGTACCACGGGATTCCGGTGATGACGGCGGAGAAAGATCCGAAGAGCCTGACCGCCCTGCTGGATGGCTTCACGGCGATTGCCGGCGATATCGATCAAGTGCATGCCGCCATCGATCGCATGGGGAAGCCTCACGTGCTGGATCCGGCGCTGGCCGCCCGCATTACCGCGCTCTCCGCGAAGTTCGACGTCTGGGGAATGGGCGATAGCGCCAAGGGTTTTCCGGCCGCCAAAGGTCAACCCGGCGGACTCGACGCGCTGGACCATTTCGAATTCGGCGCCACCTATCGGAAGGACCTCACCATAGAGGCCGAAGCCCACGTGCGTCAGGGACAGGACACCAAAAAGATGCGCGAGTCGCTGAGTTTTCTGGAGACGATGTTGAACGGCAAGCAGACGGCAAGCAATGGCACCAAGTTCGATCTGCAATCGAAGAACGGCACCTTCAAACTGTCGCTTTTCATTCCGGAAGCAGAATTGAAAAAGGCCATGGCGGCGCAGAAGACATCCCTCACCACCATGGCGGCGCCTCAGCCGAAGCCCACGCGGCCCGAAGATGTGAAGATCATCAAGAGCCCCAACGGAGACACCATGCAGGTGATCCTGCCGGGCGGACATTAACGCCACCGATGGACACTGATGAACGCGGATAGCCCATCAGATGGGCACCTCAATGACCTGACAGAACGCGTCATAGGCGCCATTTTTGAAGTCTCGAACACTCTGGGTGCGGGTTTTCTGGAGAAAGTCTACGAACGCGCCCTCGTCCGGGAATTAGCCCTCCGCGGCATTCGAGCGGAGAGTCAGGTTCCTTTTTGCGCGACGTACAAAGGCCATGCCGTGGGCGACTATTTCGCCGATATTCTGGTGGAAAATGTCCTCGTCTTGGAACTCAAATGCGTCGAGCATCTCCGACCCGAACACACCGCTCAGTGTCTCAACTATCTGAAAGCTACCGGTCTTCACCTCTGCCTTCTTGTAAACTTCCAGCAGCCGAAAGTCGAGTGGAAGCGGCTCGTGTTGAGTTGATGCCTGACTTCCGGATCGGTGTTGATCCGGCGTTCATCAGTGGCCCAATGCTTTCCATTCCCGCTATTAGTGAATCACCGTATTCGCCATGCGTGAATCCTCAAACTGCGTGGTCTCGCCGGACTTGCGTCCAGGCGCCGGCAGCAGGCGCGCGGCCAGAGGCTTCTGCCATTTGAAAGCCAGCGTGGCCACATCGCTCAACATGTGCGCCAGGCGATCTTCGGAAATGTCGCCGGGAAGCGGAATGGTATCGAGCCCACCGGCGCAGACCGCCGAATAGGCCAGCAGCGCGTCCACCGTATACGTGCCCTCGGCCCACCGCTTGGCCAGCACCGCATCTTCCAACACCGGGACCATCAGCCCGCTATAACCCAC
The DNA here is from genome assembly GCA_035551455.1 of Candidatus Sulfopaludibacter sp. Classification (GTDB taxonomy): domain Bacteria; phylum Acidobacteriota; class Terriglobia; order Bryobacterales; family Bryobacteraceae; genus Sulfopaludibacter. Next base: position 3,016 of record DASZMZ010000008.1, on the reverse strand, counting down.
GCGCTTCACCGGCACCGATTGCACGGCGCGCGTAATCACCGCGGCGGCAGTCATGGTGCCGCTCGAGCCAAAGGGACCTCCGATGAACGACTCGATGGCGCGGCCAATCGACACATCACCCAAGGGCGCCGGCGTGGGGTCGATGCCCTGGTAAGTCCAACCGCCGCCGGAAGCCACCTGCACCGCTACCTTTTCCACTTCGCGCAGTTGCGCCGTGAGCGCCGCGGCCAATTTCTTTTCGGCAGTGCGCGGGTCGCGGTCCTGTGCGAATACCTCAGCCACCACGCCGGCGCCTTCCACTCCAACCGAGAAGGCGCGGCTGCCTCCGGCATGGTACGCGCCGGGATAGAACGGGCCATACGGCTTGAGCATGGCGATGGCGGCGAAATTCAGATTGCCCTGTCCATGAGCGCTGCGCTGCGAGACCGTCTTGATGAGCCGCGCGGCCTGTCGAATGGCATTCCAGTGGATGCCGTCGACCGACGCCGTGATCAAACTGGCGTTCGTGCGGCCGGGCGTCGACAGGAAATCGATCAGCAGATCCACGGCGGCGGCGCTATCGCCATCGTTCCACATGGCGGGTCCGATGGAAGGAGTGAATGCCAGTTTCGCGCCCAGCGAATCGATGCCGTGCAGCACGCCCAGTGCGGCCTCGCGACTCATCCCTTTGGTGTATTCCGGAAACGGCTGGGTAGCGATGCGGATGGTCTGGACTTCCCACCCGGCGGCCCGGTACTGCTCCCGCGCACCATTCAAAAACTTCACCGCGTTTTCGATCTGCCGCGTATAATTCTGCGCGTCCACGTCAATGAAGGCCGTGATGGCGCGCACTTTGGGCCGGGGTCCGGCGAAGGCGGCCGCCGTCAGAGCCAGCGCCAGAATCGCTTTTCGCATGATTGGTTATATCATGCCGATTGCCGACGCACTGCCGCTTTTCTACGGGACAACCACCACCTTGCCGAACTGCTGCTTGCTTTCCAGCCGTTCGTGGGCAGCGCGGATTTCGCTCAGCGGATACACGCTGTCCACCACCGGCTTGATTTGCTTGCGGAACACGAACTTCAGCACCTGGTGGAGTTCTCCCATCGTCCCCATGAAGGAGCCCAGCAGGCTCCATTGCTTGCTGAACAGGTAGCGCAGATCGACGGCGGCATCGTACCCCGTCGTGGCTCCGCACGTCACCAGGCGGCCGCCGGGCGTCAGCGATTCCATGCTCTTCTGCCAGGTGGCGACACCCACGTGCTCCACCACCACGTCCACGCCGCGCTTGCCGGTGATCCGCTTCACCTCCGCGGAAATATCCTGCTTGTAATGGTCGATCGTGAAGTCGGCGCCCAATTCGCGGCCTCGCGCCATCTTCTCCTCGCCTCCCGCCGTGGCAATCACACGGCACTGGAACATCTTGGCGATCTGAATGGCGGCCATGCCGACACCGCTGGACGCCGCCAGCACGAGCACATCTTCGCCAGGCTGCAGGCGGGCGCGCCCCATCAACATGTGCCAGGCGGTGAGAAACACCAGCGGCGTGGCGGCTGCCTCTTCAAAACCGAAATCGTCCGGGATCTGGATGACGCTGTATTCCGGCGCGGCCAGCATTTCCGTATTGCCGCCGTCCCGGGCATAGCCGAACATCGTGTAGCGGCGGCAGAAATTGTCCTGTCCGCTGAGGCACTGCTCACACTGCCGGCAACTCGTGCCCGGAGAGAGCAGCACGCGCCACCCCGGCTTCACCCGCTCACACAAATCGCCCACGGCCACCACTTCGCCCGCAATGTCGCAGCCCAAAATGTGCGGCATCGAAAACTTCATGCCGGGGATGCCGGCGCGGACGAACAGGTCCACATGATTCAACGCACTGGCGCGCACGCGCACCAGCACCTCGTTGGCTTTGATCTGGGGTTCAGGAACGTCTTCGTAGACCAGCACTTCCGGTCCACCGTGCTGGTGTATGCGCGCAGCCTTCATCAATCAAAGGCTATCATTATCGGACCAGCGTCAGAACGATATCGACCGCGTGCTCTCCGGACATGCGAGCCTCGGTGCGGATTTGCGCGCCGGCGATACCGTGCTCGGCTAGAAGCCCGGTCAACGCCGTACGCGCCTGCTCCACATCGCGGGGGTCGAACGGCTTCCCGGCAGCCAGCCTGACCTCGCGCTCCGCGAAATTCTTCTGTATGTCGGCAGCGGCCAAGCCCGCCCCGCTCACATCCACCGATCGCACCGTGAGCCGGACCGTCAGCGCATCGCGCGCCTGCGCCGCGGCGTGCATGGCGGCTTCGGCCTGTTTCACCAGATAGCTTTCGGGGTAGACGCTCACCAGCGTTTGAAACGTGAATTCGGCAGCGTCGAAACGGCCCTGCCGCACGCGCTCCTGCCCTTCCTGAAACAACTGAATGGCATTGATCTCTGCTTTCGCCTGTGCGGCCAGCGGATCCTCCGGGTAAGTATTCACCAGGGTTTGCATGGTAAGCCGGGCCCGTTCCAGCTTTCCGGTTTCCACATCCCGGACTCCGGTATCGAAGAGCGATTGCGCCGCCAGCACGAAGAAAACTGCTGCCCAAGTCATGCCGTTCCAGTTGCACTTTGCTTGCCGCGCCTACATTGCTGAAAACACGGGACCGGCCCATTCCCTGGCAGTGCACGCCAGTCACGGTGTGCAAATGGGTCCCAAAACATCCAGGAACCATTCTGTTTCAGCCGGATCCGATGTAGTATGAAAGATCGGGAAGGGAGGAAGCCACGGTCAAATTCTGCGTGCTGGCGAGCGGCAGTTCCGGCAACGCCGCACTGGTATCCACGGGCAATACGCGCATTCTGGTCGACTCCGGCCTGAGCATGCGCGAACTTCGCAAGCGGCTGGCCATCATCGGCGAATCGTTGGAAGCCGTGGACGCCATCCTGATCACCCACGAGCATACCGACCATGTGGCGGGGCTCCCGGTGCTCGCGCGCAATAAAGATGTCCGCGCCGTCATTCACATGACGCGGCTCACCGGCCCGGCCATCGATTGGGGCG
>DASZMZ010000007.1:0-21468 GCA_035551455.1 Candidatus Sulfopaludibacter sp. | reverse complement strand
CTTCGAAGGTCGCGCCCAGCCACTCCGCCAATTCGCGCACTCTCATAGGCTAGATTCTAGCGCGCGGCTAATGGTTTTATGGCCTCACGTTAAGATAAGAATTCATGCCGATTGATCCCTCCGCTTTGGTGGCGCCGACCGCCCGCATTCATCCCGACGCCGTCATCGGACCCGGTACGCGCATCGGGGAATTCTGCGTCATCGAGTCCGACGTGACACTGGGCGCGGGATGTCTGCTCGAGCCCTACGTCTACATCAAGCGCTGGACCAGCATGGGCGACGGCAACGAGATTTCGGCCGGCACGGTCCTGGGCACCGACCCGCTCGACAAGAATTTCACGGGGGAGCGCAGCTATCTCAAGATCGGCAACGCCAATAAGATCCGCGAGCACTACACGATTTCGCGCGGCACGGCGCCGGAGTCCGTTACCGAACTCGGGGACGGTAACTACATCATGACCAGCGGCCACATCGCGCACAACTGTAAAATCGGCAGCAATACGGTGATTGCCAGTTGCGCGCTGGTGGCGGGCTATGTCGAGGTGGAGGATCAGGCGTTTATATCCGGCGGCGTTGTGGTCCACCAGTATTCGAAGATCGGCCGGCTGGCCATGATCGGCGGCAATACGCGGATCAATAGCGACGTACCGCCCTTTTTTCTGTACGCGGGGCACGACGTGGTGGCCAAGGGGCTCAACATCGTGGGGCTGAAACGCGCCGGGTATAAAGCTTCGGATGTCGCCGTTCTGAAAAAGGCCTACCAAATTCTCTACCGTTCGGGGCTCAAGCTCGAGGACGCACTCGTGAGAATCGAAACGGAATTGCCGACGCCGGAGACGCTCCATCTGGTGGGATTCATCCGCCGGAGTGAACGCGGCATTTGCAGGGAGTGAGCCGTTGCGGGTGGATTCACCCCAACCATTCACTTCAAATCGGAAGCTTCAGCTATTTGGAATGTGACCTCCAAGACCCTTTTAGTGGGTTTAGGATCTTATATTTGTATTCCGATCTGCATATCTCTTATACTGTGTGGTCGGTTGTCCTTCTTTGATCTCGCCTCAGTCTCGGTCCTCTACGGGCAGACGGAACGCGTGGAGGGAGCCGCATATCCGTACTTCTGGAGGAATTTCTTCCCATGCTTTCGCTTACGGGCACTAACGGTGTGAAGCGGCTTACCGGCCTGCTGAACACCGCCGCGCGGGCCACGTCGATTCTGCGCATCCTTCTCGTCACCCTGATCCTGGCAGCGTTTTGCTGCCCGATGATGGCTCAGGAAAACGCGGGGGGCGAAGCCAATCTGAAACTCCCCGATCTCAACTCCGCTTCCTTTCTAGGCGGCATCAACGGCGGCACGCTGTTGATGGGAGGCCTCGTCGTCAGCGCCCTCGGGCTTGTTTTCGGCCTGATTATTTTCGTACGGCTTCGCAAGATGCCGGTACATTCTTCGATGCTCGAAGTTTCCGAGCTGATTTACGAAACCTGCAAAACCTATCTCACCACCCAGGGCAAGTTCCTGATGATCCTGGAGTGCTTCATCGCGGTGATTATCGTATTCTATTTCGGCTTCCTGCAGGGATTCGCGGCCTATAAAGTTGCCATTATTCTGGCGTTCAGCGTCATCGGCATCAGCGGCAGCTTCTGCGTGGCGGCGTTCGGAATGCGCGTCAACACGTTTGCCAATTCGCGCACTTCCTTTGCGGCACTACGCGGCAAGCCATACCCCTGCTACGACATTCCGCTCCAGGCGGGTATGAGCATCGGAATGCTGCTGGTGGCAGTGGAACTGCTCATCATGCTGTGCATTCTGCTTTTTGTTCCGGGCGAACTGGCCGGATCCTGCTTCATCGGCTTCGCCATTGGCGAATCGCTCGGCGCCGCGGCTCTCCGCGTGGCGGGCGGCATCTTCACCAAGATCGCCGACATCGGCAGCGATTTGATGAAGATCGTCTTCAAAATTAAGGAAGACGACGCGCGCAACCCCGGCGTGATCGCGGATTGCACGGGCGACAACGCGGGCGACTCAGTGGGCCCCAGCGCCGACGGTTTCGAAACGTACGGCGTCACGGGCGTCGCGCTCATCACCTTCATCCTGCTCGCGGTCAAAGAGCCGATGGTGCAGGTGCAGCTTCTGGTCTGGATCTTCACCATGCGTGTCATGATGGTGATCTCCTCGGCGGTCGGATACTTCGTAAACGCCGCCATTGCGAAGGCCAAGTACGCCAATGCCGACAAGATGAATTTCGAAGCGCCCCTCACCACGCTGGTGTGGCTGACTTCGATTCTCTCCATCGTCCTCACCTACATCATTAGCGCTCTGATGATTCCCACCCTCGGCGGCGATAGTACGCTCTGGTGGAAACTGGCCACCGTAATCAGTTGCGGTACGCTGGCGGGCGCGGTGATCCCCGAATTCGTAAAGGTCTTCACCTCCACCAATTCGCGGCACGTGCGCGAGATTGTAACCAGTTCCCGCGAAGGCGGCGCATCGCTCAACATCCTGTCGGGTTTTGTGGCCGGCAACTTCAGCGCCTTCTGGCTGGGCTTCGCCATGCTCTTCCTGATGAGCATCGGCTACTTCATGAGCACCATGGGCTTTGAGGCGCTGATGCTGGCGCCGGCCGTGTTCGCCTTCGGTCTGGTGGCTTTCGGCTTCCTGGGCATGGGTCCGGTCACGATCGCAGTCGATAGCTACGGCCCGGTCACGGACAATGCGCAATCGGTATACGAACTGTCGATGATTGAGACGCTGCCCAACATCAGCGCCGAGATCCAGAAGCAATTCGGATTCACTCCCGACTTCGAAAAGGCCAAGGAGAATCTGGAAGAGAACGACGGCGCGGGCAACACGTTCAAGGCGACGTCCAAGCCCGTGCTGATCGGCACGGCCGTGGTGGGCGCCACCACGATGATCTTCGCTACCATCGTCTCCCTCACCCACGGTTTGGAAGACAGGTACATGAAGCTCATTTCGCTCATGCATGCGCCCTTCCTGCTCGGCCTCATCGCCGGCGGCGCGGTGATCTACTGGTTCACCGGCGCGAGCGCGCAGGCAGTTACCACGGGTGCTTATCGCGCCGTGGAATTCATCAAGAAGAACATCAAGCTCGAGGGCGTCACCAAGGCCTCGGTCGCCGATTCCAAAAAGGTGGTCGAGATCTGCACCAAGTACGCGCAAAAGGGCATGTTGAACATCTTCCTGGTGGTCTTCTTCGCGACTCTCTCCTTCGCCTTCGTCGAGCCGTTCTTCTTCGTCGGCTACCTGATCTCCATCGCCCTGTTCGGCCTGTATCAAGCCATCTTCATGGCCAACGCCGGCGGCGCGTGGGACAACGCCAAGAAAGTGGTGGAAACCGAACTCCGCGCCAAAGGCACTCCGCTGCATGATGCCTGCGTGGTCGGCGACACCGTGGGCGATCCGTTCAAGGACACCTCTTCGGTGGCTCTGAACCCGATCATCAAATTCACCACTCTGTTCGGCCTGCTGGCGGTATCGCTGGCCGTCAGCGTGACCGCATCGCAGGGCGCGACTTTCACTACGATCCTGTCGGCGATTTTCTTCGTGATCGCTCTCGTCTTCGTGTACCGTTCCTTCTACGGTATGCGCATCGAAAGCAAAGACTAGCCAAGGGCTCCGCCCTTGAAATCCCTACGGGATTTGGGATTCAGGAGCCAGAAGTCAGGAGTCAGAATTCACGTGCACGTGAATGGTAGGAGGCTCCCTTACCGTCGCGGTTCCGATCGGGGCCGCGACCGGTAAGGGAGTGCTATTTTGGAGCCGTGGACGCGGTGATGAGTTGCGTCAGCGCTCCGGATTTCTCGCCGCCCGCACTATTCCTTAGAATTTCCAACTGCTCCTCCCAAACGTGCCGGTTCTTGTGGAGTCTGCCTTCGAGGCCCGGCGCTTGCTTCTCCAACGCAGCCACGATCCGGTTCAACTCCTCCTTCGAAAGCTTGTAGAGACTGCAATGCTCCGGGTCGACCACGGTATTGACGAAAAGGTCGATTCCCAGGTCTTCCGCAATCAGCAGGACGTCGCCGAATTCGTGCCAGTTCTGCTGCATCAGGCAGAAGGAAATATTCATGTAGGTGTTGCGGCGCCGGATGTGTTCCCGGAAGAGATTGAGGTTCGCCATCACCTCGTCGTATTTGGCGTTCACGCGGACGGTTTCGAGAGTCTCCCTGGTGGCTCCGTCCAATGAAATCGAAATCGACATCAGCAGGGAATCCAGAATCCGCTTCACTTTGTCGTTGTATTTCGAGCCGTTGGTGGTCACGTGGCAAGGATACGTCAGACCGTCCTCGATCATCATTTCCCACATCCGGAAGCATTCAGGAGTGATGAAGGGCTCGCCGCCGTAGAAGATGATCTGCTTCAGATTGCGCAGGTAGGGACGAATCTCGGCAAAGAAGCTGTCGCCATAAACCTTCGGCAAGGGAGGAAGCCCTTCGCGCCGGGAGCGGATGAGCGACGACAATTCCCCGCTGCACATGACGCACTCATAATTGCAGGCATTGCTGAGCGCGAAGTTCATGGTCTGCGGCCACTCGGGCGTTTCGGACGCCACCGGGAAGCGGTCGAAAAAGTTGGCGTAGGATTCGTTTGAGTTCACGACCTGCCATTCACAGAGATCGCAGCCGAAGCCGAACTTGTAATCGTTCATTTCCGTGCGCAGGCGTTTCAACTCGGGGCCGTTCCAAACCTCGGCCAGGCTCTGCCGCCCCACATTTCCCAGGGAATACTGCCAGTTCCGGCAGCAGACCTGCACCTCGCCCCTCGGCGTGAAACTCAAGGAAACAAAGGGTGCATAGCAGGCGGACTGAAACGCCTTGGTACTGAAATCACGCTTCGCGTCGTATGCGACTTTAACCGCCGGGTCCATGGGGGACATTCTACCGAATTTACCGCCGGGCCGCCGGACATAGATCCACTTTCGATTCAGCACGGAGACACGATTGTAGCCGCGCTTCGTTGTACAATCCAGAGTCATGCACATTCCCCTGACGCCGATACGGTGCCTCTATCGGGGCGTCGATCTTTACCCGCGGAAGACCGCCATCGTCTGCGGAGACAGCCGTTTCACTTATGCGGAATTCGGTGAGCGGTGCGAGCGCCTGGCTGCGGGCTTGCTCGCCGCCGGGATTCGGCCCGGCGATCGCGTGGCGTTCCTCAGCTTCAATAACCACCAACTGCTGGAAGGCTACTACGGTGTGCCGCTCGCGCGCGCCATCGTGATGCCGCTGAATGTGCGGCTCACCCCGGCGGAACTCACCGCCATTCTCAATCATTCCGAAGCCCGCATCGTCATCTACGAGGCCGACTTCACCCCCATCGTCAATCACCTGCGCGGCGCCTGCCCGGCCATCGAGCGCTTCATCGAGATCGGACCCGAGTACGAGGCGCTGCTGGCGGGCGGCCGCATGGAACGGCCCGACATCTGCACGTTCGACGAAAACGCCATCTGCGAAATTTTTTATACCAGCGGCTCCACGGGCACGCCCAAGGGCGTCATGCTCTCGCACCGCACGCTCTACCTTCACTGCTTCGCCGTCGCGGCCACCTTCACGTATGACGATAAAGCCGTGGAACTCCACACCATTCCGCTCTTCCACGCCAATGGCTGGGGGCGGCCGCAATCCTGCGCCTTCATCGGACTGAAACAGGTGATGGTGCGCCGCTTCGAGCCCTCCTACGTCCTCAAGCTGATTCAGGACGAGAAGTGTACCGGCATGTCGCTGGTGCCCACCATGGCCAACGCCCTGCTGAATTCCCCCGACCTCGGCAAGTTCGACACCTCCAGCATGCAGGAGATCAATTTGGGCGGCGCAGCCTCTTCTCCCGAACTGATCCACCGGCTCGAACAGGCCTTCCATTGCCGCGTGCAGGCCGGGTACGGACTTACCGAAACCAGCCCGGTGGCCACCGGCGCGCGCACCAAAAGCACCGTCACTTACAAGGACGAGCAGGACCGCCTCAATCACCTGGCCAGCACCGGATGGCCGGTGCCCGGCTGCGAAGTCCGCGTGGTCGATTTACAGATGAAGGACGTCCCGCGCGAAATGCAGACCGTGGGCGAGATCGTGATTCGCGGCGACCTGGTGATGGACGGCTACTTCAAAGAGCCCGCCGCCACCGAAGCCGTCATGACCAATGGCTGGTTCCATACCGGCGACATGGCCGTGTGGGACGAAGAGACTTACCTGCAGATCGTCGACCGCAAGAAGGACATCATCATCAGCGGCGGCGAGAATATTTCGTCCATCGAAGTGGAGCGCGCCATCTTCGCCCACGAATGTGTTCTGGAATGCGCCGTGGTCTCCGCACCGGATCCGCAGTGGGGGGAAGTGCCCGTGGCCTTCGTGGTCCGCAAACCCGGACGCGAGCTCAACGCCGAACAACTCTGCGAGTTCCTGCAGGGCCGCATCGCGCGTTTCAAGATGCCGCGCCGTTTCGAATTCAGCGACTCTCCCCTGCCCAAGACCGGCACGGGCAAGATCATCAAGCGCACTCTTCGCGAAGACCTCTGGAGCGGCAAAGACCTCCGGATCCAAGGATAGAGCCAACATGTGGCAGCAGAACTATACCCCCATTGCCGGCAGCCTGCCGGCGTCGGCGGTGGTCGCCGGACTGCCTATTTTCACCATGCTGTTTCTGCTGGCCATCCTGCGCAAACCCGCATGGATGGCCTCTCTGGTGGGACTCACCACGGCTGCCATCGTGGCCGGCGCCGTCTATGGAATGCCGGCGCCGCAGCTGGTCTCCGCCATCACCTACGGGGCCGCTTTCGGACTCTTTCCCATTGGCTGGATCGTCTTCTCGGCGATCCTGCTCTATCGCATCACCGTGGAGAGCGGCAAGTTCGAAATCCTCAAGAACTCCATCGGGAACCTCACCGCCGATCGCAATCTGCAGGCCCTGCTGATCGCTTTCGCGTTCGGCGCATTTGTGGAAGGAGCGGCGGGTTTCGGCACTCCAGTGGCAGTGGCCGGAGCCATGCTCGCCGGACTGGGCTTCTCACCCTTTTACGCCGCGGCGATCTGTCTGCTGGCCAACACCGCCCCGGTGGCCTTCGGGTCGATCGCCATCCCCATCACCACTCTGGCGGGCACCACCGGACTGCCCCTGGACCGGCTCAGCGCGGGCGTGGGACGCATCTGCGCGCCCGTCTCGCTCTTCGTGCCGATCTATCTGATTCTGGTGATGTCGGGCCGCAAAGGACTGCGCAGCGTCCTGCCCGCGGCGGCACTCTGCGGCATCGCTTTCGCCGGCACGCAATTTGTAGTCTCCAACTTCATCAACGCGCAGCTCACGGACATCCTGGCGGCCCTGGCGTCGATGCTGGTGCTGCTGCTGTGGATCCGGTTGTGGGGCGCGGCGCCCCTCCCTTCCGCGCACTCTCGCCGTGAGGTCCTGCTGGCTTGGGCGCCGTATGGGCTGCTCGTCGTCTTCGTGCTGCTGTGGGGAATCAAGCCCATCCAGGCGCAACTCAATTTGACCAACGTGGCGGTCAGCTGGCCCGGTCTGCACAATGCCATTCAGCGCATGCCGCCGGTGGTGGGCAAGCCCTCGGCATATCCGGCAGTCTTCAATTTTGGCTGGCTCTCCGCCGCGGGAACGGCCTGCCTGTTCGCAGGCATACTCGGGGCCATCGTGGTGGGGCTGAGTCCGCGGCAGTTCGTGCGGGTGGTGGGGCAGACGGCGCGACAGTTGGTGCTCGCGGAGTTGACGCTGGCGGCAGTGCTGGCCTTGGCCTTCCTGATGAATTACTCCGGGGCCACCGCCACTCTGGGCCTGGCGTTCGCCGCTACGGGCGTGCTGTTCCCGTTCTTCAGCGCCCTGCTGGGCTGGTTGGGTGTATTTCTCACAGGTAGCGATACCTCGGCCAACGCCTTATTCGGTACCCTGCAAGTAGTGACCGCCACCAAGCTGGGAATGAATCCGGTGCTGATGGCGTCGGCCAATTCCGCCGGCGGGGTGATGGGCAAAATGATCAGCCTCACCAGTATCGCCGTCGCCGCCTGCGCTACCAATCTGAGGCGCGAGGACGAATCGCTGCTCTTCCGCTTCACGTTGAAACACAGCATTTTTCTGGCGTCGATCATCGGACTCATCGTGGTCTTCTACGCTTATGTGATGCCCGGGTGGGCGCCATGAGGTTGGCCGCTCTGCTCCTGGCACTGGCGGCGCCGCTGTGCGCGCAGCAGTTTCCGGCGATTGAAGGCCAGAGCCTGACGGACCACAAGGTCAAGCTGCCGGACGGAAGCGCCGAGGTGCTGGTGATCGGCTTCACTCACGCCTCGCAAAATCAAACCAAGGCGTGGAGCCAGCGGCTCACGGGTGCCTTCGATACGTGGTCCATCGCGGTGCTCGAAGACGTTCCCCGCCTGGTCCGCGGGATGGCTTCACACGGCATCAAGAGCGGAGTTCCCGAGAATCAGCGCGATCATTTCCTGCTGGTGTATCACGGCGAAAAGGAGATGAAACAGGCTGCCGGTTTTTCGACTCCTGACGACGCCTACATTCTGGTGCTGGACAAAACCGGCGCCATCCGCTGGAAGTTCCACGGCGCGCTGACCGACGCCGCGCTCGGCGAACTCAAGACCGCCTACGGCACCCGCTGAACCCAGGTCCTAATCCCCGCGCAGCGTGCGGGCAGGATCCATCCGCAGTATGCGGACCGCCGCGGCGATGCTAGCCGCCGCGGTGATCACGAGCAGGAGGACGGCCATCAGCAGATAGGTCAGCGGATCCCCTGGGCCAACTCCAAATAGCAGGTGCTGCAGTGAGCGAAGCGCGAAACGGGCCAGGACGGCGCCTGCGAAGATTCCGGCGGCCGCCATCTGCAGACCGGGCCGGATGGCCTCCACCATAGTCTGTTCGACCGGCGCGCCGAGGGCGATCCGCACTCCGAATTCGTGATGACGCTGCGTGATGGTTTGCGAGATCATGCCGTAAATGCCGATCGCCGCCAGCAGCGCGGCGAGCGCAGCCAGCACGCTGAACAGGGCTGCCAGATAGCGCTGATCGCCGGTGTACCGGTCTTCGAATTCGCCGATGGTCTTGAAGTGCGAGATGGGCAGTTCCGGATCTACCGAAGCAACGGCGTTCTGCACCTGCGTTTCCAGATTACCGGCCCGGCCGTGCAAGCGAATGGCCCACTTAGGCGAATACCAGCGATGCACCATGCCGAAAAACATGTCGGGCATCTGCGCCACCGGCAGGTAGACAGTGGGATCCATCGAAATGGGTAGCTCGGCCCCATTCAAGGCGCTGTGCTGTTGCACGTCGCCGACCACGCCGACAATCTCCCGCGCCGCGCCTTCGATCTCGAGGTGATGACCCAGAGCGGCGTCCGCGGTGCGAAAGTGGCGTTTGGCGAAGGACTCGCTGACCGCCACGACGGCCGGCCCATCGGCATGGTCGCGCGGCAGAATCGAGCGGCCGCGCAGCAGCGGAATGCGGAGCGTCTCAAAATAGCCGGGAGTCACGTAAACCATTTCAGCCATGATGTGGCGGTTGGATTCGCCATCCAGTTCGCGAAAGCCGTCGTTGAGCGGCCGTTCATAGGGCAGGGTGAGCGCGACGCCTGCCGATTCCACCCCGCGCAGATTCCGGATGCGCTCCAGACTTTCCGAGAAGAGATGCTGGATGGCTCCGCGGGTTTCGTAGCGCCGATCCTGCAGCGAGGCTTCCACCGCGATCACGTTGCGCGTGTCAAAACCGGGACTCAGACCGGTGGTGTAGTTGAGGGTGCGCAGGAGCAAGCCGGCGCCCACCAGCAGCACCAGACTGAGCGCCACTTCGACGGCCACCAGCGCATTGGCTGGCCAGCGCCGACGCCCGACGGCCACGCCGCGGCCGGATTCCATGAGCACGGCCCGAATGTCCAGCCGGCTGATCTCCAGGGCCGGAAACAGGCCGAACAGCACGCTGGTGATCACCGCGATTCCCAGCATCGCCAGCATCACGCGGCCATCCAATTCGATAGGACGCCAGCGCTCGAAATTCTCCGCGCCCAGGCTGCGCAGCCAGTCCAGGCAGAACGCGCCCACGCCGAGCCCCACGACGCAGCCGCCGAGCGCCAGTACCAGACTTTCCGCCAGTAATTGCCGCACGATCCGCCAGCGACTGCCGCCGAGCGCCAGCCGCGTAGCCACTTCGCGCCGTCGCGCCCCGCTGCGGGCGAGCAGCAGGCCGGCGATGTTCACGCAGCCGGCAAGCAGCACCGCCAGCACCGCCCCCCAAGTAACGAGGAGTTCCCGGCGCACGCCCCCGGTGATCGCCTCCTGGTAAGGCACGATGCGCTCCTCGAACACCGGGAACGACTTGGGAAAGTTCGGCATCTGCACCAGAAAATGGCTGAGCGCCGTGAGTTGTCCGCCGGCTTCGGCCCAGGAGACGCCAGGCCGCAGGCGCGCCACCACGGTGTAGTTCTCGCCGCCGCCTTCGCCCTGCCGCGAGGGACGCAAGGGAGTCCACACGTCCACCGGAGACTCCGTGCGGAAACCGCGAGGCATGATTCCCACCACGCGATACGGTTCGCCGCGAAGCATGATTGTGGAACCTACCGCGCCGGCGCTGCCACCCAGTTCGCGGCGCCAGAACTGGTGGCTGACCACGGCCAGCGCAGCGCCACCCGGGACATCTTCGGTGCGCGCGAATTCCCTGCCCCGCTCCGGCTTCACGCCCAACACTCGGAAATATCCGGAGGAGACGCGCTGCTGCCGCACCACGGCCAAACGACCCGCGGCGGAGAAATTGGCGCTGCTGGTGTTCGGCGAATACGCCGCCACATCGAGCCCCGGCGCGCCGTCGCGCACCATCTCGAAAAGCGCGCCCGTCTGCGCATCCACCATGCCTTGGCCGGCATCGGTCACTACCAGCGCCAGACGGTCGGGGTCGGGAAACGGAAGCGGCCTCAGCAGCACCGCGTCCAGCACGCTATAGATCGCGGTGTTGGCGCCGATGCAGAGACCGAGCGTGGCCAGCACAAGGACCGTGAACCCCGCATTCTTGCGGAGTTGCCGGAGCGCGAAGCGAATATCGTTCCAGACGGCCATCGAAGGCAGTGGCAGCATCCAACATACCAGATGGGAACTGCAGGAAATCACTAGCTTTACGATGCTATGACACCTCTGGGGGTGTCCGTTTCCGGGATGCTCTGGCCGCTTACGGGCGAAAGGTGTGACTGTTCACCAAACCGGACCCGCAAAGTATTTTTGAGAACCTGCGTCCGCTAAAACGACTATTTAGCGATTGCACAATCTGCCCCAGGAATTCTACCCTGAAACAGGGACGAAAAGGCGACTTCGTCTCCCATTCCAAGTCCGAATTCCTGCAGCGCTAACTACTAAAAAGGGAAAGGTGTGCCAATGAGAGAAGCGGCGCTCGAAAAATCGATTTCGGCCCTATTAGTGGGCGATTTCGCGGAAGACCGGTTCCTGCTGAAGGACATTTTTCAGAAATGTGGCTGGCATCTGTTTGAAGCGCGCGACCGCTGCGGCGCGCTCGCGTCATTGCACAACAATCCAGTCAGCGTAGTGATCGCCGAAAGTCAGTTGGACCGTTGGAGCTGGCGTAAACTGTTGCACGATTTGCGCAGTATCGCCACTCCCCCACAGCTCGTGGTCACTTCGCGCACCGCTGACGACCACCTCTGGGCCGAGGTGCTGAATGTGGGTGGTTTCGACGTGCTCGCGCGGCCCTTGGATCGGACCGAAGTAGAGCGCGTTGTTGCCTCGGCGTCGCGCCATTTCGAGCCACGGAAATCCTGCCTCGCCAGTTCGCTCGCCGGACAACTCGGCGCCGCATAAGTCCCATTTTTCCTTCTCTTTTGCTGGAACTCCGGGCTGCCTCGCGGCAGAAAAATGGGCTGTCCCCTTGACAGGCTTTTTGAGCTCCGCCGCGGATTGATTGTACGCAGCCTCACACGCCAACTGTAACCCCAACACGCAGCATATAGATAAACTTCTTGACGCGCTACCATATATTGGGGCAACATTACGGAGGCGTTTCTATCCAGTAGGGACCCCGAAGGAGCAACCATGGGCCAACTTTCTGTCGATCTGAGTGCGAAAATAGAGTCATTGACCAAGAACACCACTAAAACCAAGACGGGAATCCAATTCCCGCGATACTTCACGTCCCGGCTGGAGCCGGGCAAGACTCCATACGACGAGATCCACTGGGAGACCCGTACCGCCTCCATCGGAAATGACAAAGGCTCGGTGATTTTCGAGCAGCGCGATGTGGAAGTGCCGATGGAATGGTCGCAGACCGCCACGAACATCGTCGCCAGCAAGTATTTCTACGGTAAGCTCGGTTCGCCGGAACGCGAAACCAGCGTGGCGCAGCTTGTCCAGCGAGTGGTCGATACCATCACCGACTGGGGCAAGCACGACGGCTACTTCAAAACCAATGAGGACGGCGAGAATTTCCGCAGCGAACTCGCCCACCTGATGCTGACGCAGAAGGCCTGTTTCAATTCGCCTGTCTGGTTCAACGTAGGCGTTAAGGAAACGCGCGGCTACGGTTGGATCTACGATCAGGCGGCCGACCGCGTGGCCAAACTCGAATCCGGCGTCATGCGGCCGCAATGCTCGGCCTGCTTCATCGTCTCGGTGAAGGACTCGCTGGAGTCTATCCTCGATCTGGCCAAGACCGAGGGCATGCTATTCAAGTGGGGCTCGGGCACGGGCACGAATCTCTCCGCGGTGCGTGAAGAAGACGCCGTGCTTTCCGGCGGCGGCCGCGCCTCCGGACCGCTCTCCTTCATGAAGGGCTTCGACGCCTTCGCCGGCGTGATTAAAAGCGGCGGCAAGACGCGCCGCGCCGCCAAAATGGTGATTCTCAATGTGGATCACCCCGACGTCGAAAAGTTCATCTGGTGCAAGGCCAAGGAAGAAAAGAAAGCCTACACGCTGGTGGAAGCCGGCTACGATTCGTCGCTCGATGGCGACGCCTACAGCTCCATCTTTTTCCAGAACGCCAACAATTCCGTGCGCGCCACGGACGACTTCATGGAAGCCGTGGTGAACGACACCGACTGGTGGACTAAGCAGGTCTTCACCGGCCAGCCCGCGAAGCGCTACAAAGCCAAAGACCTCATGCGCAGCATCTCCGACGCCACGCATCAGTGCGGCGACCCCGGTATGCAGTTCGATACCACCGTCAATCGCTGGCATCCCTGCAAGAATACGGCGCGGATCAACGCCTCCAATCCCTGCTCCGAGTACATGTTCCTGGACGATTCGGCGTGCAACCTCTCCTCGTTGAACCTGATGAAGTATGTGGGTCCCGACGGCCAGTTCGACGTGGAAGCCTTCCGCCATGCGGTGGACACCATGATTCTGGCGCAGGAAATCATTGTCGATAACGCCAGCTATCCCACGCAGAAGATCGGCGAGAACTCGCACAGCTTCCGCCCGCTGGGTCTGGGCTTCGCCAACCTGGGCGCGCTGCTGATGTCCATGGGAGTGCCGTACGATAGCGACCAGGGCCGCGATTTCGCCGGCGCCATCACGGCCGTGATGTGCGGCCAAGCCTACCTGACCAGTTCGCGCGTGGCCGAGGCCGTGGGCACGTTCGCCGGGTATGCGGTGAACGAACAACCCTTCCTCGAAGTGATCCGCATGCACCGCGATTCGGTCTCGCGCATCAATAAGCAGCATCTGCCCACCGCGATGTCTCAGAACGCGCAGCAGTGCTGGGACGATGCTTACGAATCGGGCCGCCGCCACGGCTATCGCAACGCCCAGGTCACGGTGATCGCGCCGACCGGCACCATCGGCTTCATGATGGATTGCGACACCACGGGTATCGAGCCCGATCTGGCGCTCATCAAATACAAGAAACTGGTGGGCGGCGGCGTCATCAAGATCGTCAACAATACCGTGCCCGCCGCGCTCATCAAACTGGGCTACACCTCCCAGCAGGCCGAGCGCATCGTCAGCCACATCGACGCCACCGGCACCATCGAAGGCGCGCCGGATCTGAAGCCGGAACATCTGGCGGTGTTCGATTGCAGCTTCCGCCCGCAGAACGGCGTCCGGTCGATCCACTATATGGGTCACGTGCGCATGATGGCGGCGGTGCAGCCCTTCATTTCCGGCGCGATTTCGAAGACCATCAACATGCCGGAAGAGTCCACGGTGGAACAGATCATGGACGCTTACACCGAGAGTTGGAAACTCGGACTGAAGGCCGTGGCCATCTACCGCGACAATTCGAAGAAGGTGCAGCCGCTCAGTTCCGGTTCGGGTTCGGGCAAGAGCGAAAAGCAGGCGGCAGCAGCGCCCTCCGGCGCCGCCGTCGAGAAGGTAGTGTATCGTCCGGTGCGCCGCAAGCTGCCCGATGAGCGCCGCTCCATCACACACAAATTCTCCATCGGCGGACACGAAGGCTATATCACGGTCGGCATGTATGAGGATGGCGCCCCCGGCGAGGTCTTCATCACCATGGCCAAGGAAGGCTCCACCATTTCCGGCCTGATGGATTCCATCGCCACTGCCGTCAGCTTCAATCTCCAATACGGCGTGCCGTTGAAGTTCCTGGTAGACAAGTTCGCGCACGTCCGCTTCGAGCCCAGCGGCTGGACCGGCAATCCGCAGATTCCGTACGCCAAGTCCATCATGGATTACATGTTCCGCTGGATGGGCGCCAAGTTCCTGGGTCCGGAGTACGCGGTTACCGAGGCGGGAGAGACCACCAATCTCCGTCCGACCGAGGCCGATCCGCAACAGACCCTACCCTTCGCGCAGATCACCGCCGACGCCCCACTGTGCGCCGAGTGCGGCTCCATCATGACCCGCAACGGTAGCTGCTACAAGTGCGGCAATTGCGGCGGCACCAGCGGCTGCAGCTAAGTTCCTTTTTGCTCGCTATAACGATGGGAGAGCCTAAGCCGCTCTCCGGTGGATCTCCGCCGGAAAGCGGCTTTTTTGTGCATATCAATTCGCCGTCGGCAACTTCTCGACATGCTGCACATTCAGAGTGTCCACCGGGCCCCGCTTCTCGACCAGTCGCAATCCGAGTTGGTCGTGCAACGCCTGTTTCAGGTCCGGCCCCACCGCATCATCCACGCTCCAATGCAGCCGGATGTCGTACGTGCCCCTCAAGTCTGTGACGTCGGTGACCGGTCTCGTCAATTTGAACGAGAGCTCATCGGCTAAGTCCACCATCGTCATGCCTGGGAAAAACATACTCGTCCGCCCGTGAATGGTCAGAATCTCAGGGGATTCAGATGGCGGACCAAGCTGGGGAAATCCGTCCGCATCCAGCCCAGGCGGCTTGGCAGCGCCAGATGATTTCGTGGTCTTCTGATCCACGGAAACTGGGAGCTTCGGCCCGTTTTTCTCCACGGCAAGCTCGTACCGGACCATCTCCCGCGATTCGAAATGAGCTGCCAGAGCGAACCGGTCGATGAGGAGGTTGCGCAGCATTTCACGAAACTCCCCGGGGCCCGTTTCTCGCGGCAGTTTCACACTCACGTGAAAGCGCTGGTCACCCAACCACGTTGGCCCGACGACCTGAAAATCCTGGATTGCGAATGCCTTCCCGAGTAAGTCACGCAGGCTGCAATAATCACAAGACCATGTGCCGGGAGTTGGGGATCCCGGGCCGCCACGATCACCGATCGTAAATAGGACTGCCTTCGGGGACACCTTCACCGAAGCTACGTCGAACTCCAGCCGCCGCGCAGTCTGCGACGCCGCGGCGGAACCAATCGCGCATACTAAAACGATCAGCGAAAGAATTCGCATCACCGTCCAAAGTCAGTTTGCGATCGGCACTTGCAAGGCTGAGTCGACCACGAGGTACTTCACGGGCACTTTCCCCCCGTGTTTCAGTTCGATACCCAAGCGGTGGAGGGCCTCGAATATTGACGGAAACTGAGAGTCCTGCTGGCCCGGCTGGCCTCTCCCTACAATGTTCCAGAAGCCAGGCATCGACTGCGGCGCGGCGTCGAAGACAACATCATACTTCCCCGGCAGCCCCGTCATGTCAACGACCGGCTGGCCCATATCGAATCGCAAGCTATTCGCAAACTCAGTCATCGTTTGAGGACGCATGACAAAATGGCCGGTCCAGGTAAAGCTGTGCGTTGGCTGTGTATCAGGCGCGGATTGCTTCAGCTTGATTCCGCCGGTGGCTACTGTCAGTGTGTAGCCGGATTCCTCGCGCGTTTGCCAGTGGAGCTTCATCTGAAAACGATTTGCCAGTAGATTCTGCAACATCTCGGGAATGTGGCCCTTTGGCGCGTCCGCAGGCACGTTGGCGTGGATGTCGTACCTTTTCTCCTCCATCCATGCGGGCGTCTTGATGTCCAGGGGTCGGATGCCGTAGGCACGGCAAATCACGCCGACCAGGCTGACGTCGCTAAAGTCGATCCGCGAGGGATTGCCCTGAATGTCCGGAGCCATGCCAGTCGGCCTCGCCGAAGTCCCGTAGTCTCTCTCAGGCGCGACTTTGACCGAGGCCACTTCGAAGGTGAATCGAGGGTTTGTCTGTACCCCCTGCGCATGCGCCAGACCGACCACCGCCGCAGCCAGCATCATCCGCTTTCCCAGGCCCAGGGTAGCGGCAAAGAGATTTTCCATGATCGTTTTTCGATGAGCCACAGTTAGTGTCTCTTGCGTTAAGGCTACTACCATGATCGTCCGATCTCAAGGAGTTCGTTTGCAAACGAACGCTAGGCTGGCCTCAATATGCATCATCATGGTGGCGCGCGAACAGTCCGTGATTACAATGAAATTTCCCGGGGGAACTGCCATGATTCAAACAGACGACCAAATGCTGCTCGGGCAGCAATGCGTTGCCAACCTTCGAAGAGTCCTCCTCGAGGCGCGGAAGGTCCATTCACAGCAGGACTACACTCGAATGGCAGAACCAATACTGCTCGAAATTCAGCAGCGCGAACAGGAAATTCTGGAGTATTTGACCAGGGACTTGGAACAGGAGCAGTGCGCCCCTACTTCGCCTGCGTCGCGGCGAATTCGCCCGTCACGTTGAACTCGGGCACTTCCACGGTCCCCTTCATCGCGCTCCCCGAACCCACCGCGCCGTCGTACTTCACGGTGAGCGGCGTCCCGTTGTATTCGGATTTGTAGCTCCACGCCACCTTCGCGCCAGTCAGCTTGCCGGTGATTTCGAACGTCCCGCGGTCGGAAACGCAGGTGCCGGTCATCGCCCCTTCCTTGGTCGCGAACGTGCACGTCATATCGCTTTCATTACCCGAAATCGACGTGTGGACCTGCCATTTGCCGTTCACCGCGGGATCGTCCGCCGCCGGCATCACGGCAGCGGCGGCCGCGAGCAAGATCGAGAGAACCAGTGTCTTCATGCTGCTCACAGTATAGGCGATGGCGCGCCGCCGAGTGAGTTAGAATCGACTCACATCCCGTGAAAACTTCACCCTACGGCACCTGGAAATCGCCCATCACCGCCGACCTGATCGTCGCCCAATCGATCGGCCTTTCCGAGATCCGCCTTGATGGCGACGACGTTTACTGGCTGGAATCGCGCCCGCAGGAAGCAGGCCGTTCCGTGGTCGTGCGGCGCGCGCCCGGCAATCCCGCCGCCCAGGACATTAATCCCGCGCCATTCAACGTCCGCTCCCGCGTCCACGAGTATGGCGGCGGCGCGTGGACGGTCTCCAACGGCGTGCTCTACTTCTCTCACTTCGCCGACAACCGCCTCTATCGCATGTCCGCGGACGCCGCCTCACCGACTCCCCTCTCGCCCGAAGGCCCGTGGCGCTACGCCGACGGCATCATCGATCGGCCCCGCCGCCGGTGGATCGGCGTACAGGAAGACCACACCGCCGCCGAAGCCGTCAATCGCATCGTCGCAATCGACACGGAGCCCGGCTCGGGTGCCATCGCCATCCTCGCATCCGGCCACGATTTCTACTCCTCGCCACAGCTTTCCCCCGACGGCCGCCGCCTCGCCTATCTGGCCTGGGACCATCCCAACATGCCGTGGACCGGCACCAGCCTCTACGTCGTCGAATTGAACGCCAACGGCCACCCCGCCGGCGACCCGCAACTCCAGGCCGGAGGACCGCGCGAATCGATCTTCCAGCCCACCTGGTCGCCCGATGGCGCCGAGCTGTTCTATGTCTCCGACCGCACCGGCTGGTGGAATCTCTACCGTCAGGCGTGGGGCGCTGCACCCAGCGCCGTCGCACCCATGGACGCCGAGTTCGGCCAGCCCCAATGGGTCTTCGGCATGTCCACCTACGCCTTCGCGGGAACGGATCGCCTGGTTTGTTCTTACGCGTCGAAGGGGTTGGGCCGCCTGGCCACGATCGATCTGGAATCGGGCGTCCTCACGCCGCTCGACGTCCCTTGGACGGATTTCTCCTCGGTGCGCGCGAGCGCCAATCGGGTGGTCTTCCGAGGCGGTTCGCCAACGATGCCAGGCAGCATGCTCGCCCTGGATCTGGACTCGGGAACCAGCGA
The DNA here is from genome assembly GCA_035551455.1 of Candidatus Sulfopaludibacter sp. Taxonomy (GTDB): domain Bacteria; phylum Acidobacteriota; class Terriglobia; order Bryobacterales; family Bryobacteraceae; genus Sulfopaludibacter. Next base: position 3,009 of record DASZMZ010000007.1, on the reverse strand, counting down.
GATCCTCCGCCAATCCACCACCGTCTCCGGGTCCTTCAGCCCGGCCGAGCCAATCGAATTCCCGACCAGTGGCGGCAAGACGGCGTTCGGCCTTTACTATCCCGCGGCCAATCCCGAATACCGCGCGCCGGAAGGAGACCTGCCGCCCCTCGTAGTGAAATGTCACGGCGGCCCCACCGCAGCCGCGTCCAGCACGCTCGACCTGCGCATCCAGTTTTGGACCAGCCGCGGCATCGCCGTCCTGGACGTGAATTACGGCGGCAGCACCGGCTTCGGCCGCGAATATCGCGAACGGCTGGACGGGAACTGGGGCGTGGTGGACGTCGATGATTGCGTCAACGGCGCGCGTTTTCTGGCCGAGCGGGGACTAGTCGATGGCAAGCGCTGCGTCATTACCGGGGGCAGCGCCGGAGGCTACACCACGCTGGCCGCCCTGACCTTTCGCGATACGTTCCAGGGCGGCGCCAGTCATTACGGCGTGAGCGACCCGGTCGCTCTCACGCGCGATACGCACAAGTTCGAATCGCGCTATCTGGATTCGCTCATCGGGCCGTACCCCGAAAAGGAAGCGCTCTATCGCGAGCGGTCGCCCATCGCGCATGCGGACCGTCTCCGCGTCCCGGTGATTTTCTTCCAGGGCGATCAGGACATGGTGGTGCCGCCCAATCAGACCGAGCTGATGGTGGACGCTCTCAGAAAGAACGGAACGCCCGTGGGCTACCTGCTCTTCTCCGGGGAGCAGCACGGCTTCCGCAAGTCGGAAAGCATCAAACGCTCGCTCGATGCCGAGCTCTACTTTTACGCCATCAACGTCTTCGGCATCAGCCTCACCTGGTAACGTGTTGAATCCGAGATCGGTTCCACCGCGGCCCTCCAGTGCTACCCTGTCTCCATGCGCTTTGTGACGATCCTCGCCTTCCTCTGTTCCACTACGGCGGCGCAGCGGCCCGACGGCATTTACGCCGAGATCCGCACCAACAAAGGCCTCATCGTCGCGCGCCTGGAAGCCGAGCTCACGCCGATGACCGTGGCCAACTTCGTGGGACTGGCCGAGGGCACCATTGCCAACGCCGCGTTCGATCCCGGCCGCCCCTTTTTCGATGGCACGGTCTACCATCGCGTGGTGCCGGGCCACGTGATTCAAACCGGCATTCCGCAGTCGGACCGAGCCAAGGGTCCCGGCTACCAGTTCCCCAATGAGATCCACGCGCGCCTCAGTCACAATCATGCGGGCGCGCTGAACATGGCCAATAGCGGACCCAATACCAACTCCTCGCAGTTCTGCGTCACGCTCGGCGACCGTTCCTACCTGGACGGCAATTTCACCGTCTTCGGCGAAGTGGTGGAGGGCTTGGACGTCGTCATGCAGATCGTGCAGGGCGATGTGGTGCAGACCGTCCGCATCCTGCGCGTGGGCGCCAAGGCGCGCGCCTACCATCCCACCACCGAGTCGTTCCAGGCGATGGTCAGCGCGGCCAAACAGCGCGTGGCGGAGCATGTCGAGAAGAAGAAGATCGCCGAGCGGGAGTGGATCGCCGAGAATTATCCGAAGGCCGCCGGACCCGAGGGCGGAGTCCTCACGCAGCTAATGGCCGCGGGACACAAGCCCGCCGCGGACGCACCGCTGCAAGTTCGGTATCAGGGCCGGGAGCTACGCTACGCGGGCGATATGCTGGGCTACCAGGGTCCGGCGCTCAGTCCGATTGCGTTCGCCAGTGGAGCGGCAGGCGTGCCCGGCTTCTACGATCCGCCGCAGACGTTTACAGTGGAACCCGGCAAGACGAAGATCAATCCCGGACTCGACGCCGCCATTGCGTCCATGCTGCCCGGCGAGCGGCGCATCGTGATTGTGCCCGCGGCTTTGGGTTATGGCCGCGCCGGAACGTATCCACCGGAGGTGGCGGGGAAACCGCGCTTCGTAGTCTCGCCCTTCGCCCTGCTGGTTTACGAAGTGGAAATTCTGCCCGAGCAGTAAGTTATTGCTGCGGAGGCTGCTGACCGCGCCAGTGCTCGCCCACGCGGGTAGGACTCGGCCGGCGATGCGCTTTTCTTCGCTCGTGCGAGGCCCGTTCCGCCGCAGCGCGCTGGTCGGAATGCTCGCGCATGAGTTGCTCGTCGAAAACAATCAGGCGCCGGTTCAGCAACTCCGAGTCTTTTTCCAGCAGACGGCGGCAGAGGAGCGGCAATTCCTGCAAAGGAATGCTGTACTTCCTCGCGAGCGCCACGTCCGTCTCTACCATGAACTCTTCATTGGTCCGATTGGCAAAGGTGCCTTTGAATTTGAAGCGGCGGACTCCCGATTCCTCGCTGAATCCCGTCATTGTAAATTCCATGCTGCTCCTTGCCGCAAACCGCGGCGCCACCAGATCTGGAACGGTTACCAGCGCGGTTCGCGCCGCTGACGGGACCCGCCGCCCCCACCCTCAGTCTTCGGGCGGGCTTCGTTGATGTTGAGTGCGCGGCCTTGCAGTTCGGAACCGTTCAGGCCGGCAATCGCCCGGTCTGCCGCGGACGAGTCGCCCATTTCGACGAAGGCGAATCCGCGGGAACGACCGGTGTCCCGGTCGGTGACAATATTGACCCGATCCACGGTTCCGTAGGATTCGAAAAGCGAACGGAGCGACGATTCCGTGGCGGCGAAATCCAGGTTGCCTACGAAGATATTCTTCATACCTATCCCTTGTCTTTCAATTGTGCGGGCTAGACGAGGCAGACGAAGTTCGCCAGGTTCTTGCGGGAACTCTCAAAAGGCGTCTATATTATACCACCCGGTAAAAACCGGAGTTGTAGGATGGGTCTCAGCCCGTCGAGCCGGAAGTAAACCGTTTAGAATGGTCTTCGAAATGACAAAGAGAACAGGAATACTGTGTCTGTTCTGCCTGATGCTGCTCTTTCTCATTTTGAACCGGGCGGCTTACAAGAGCTACTTCCAGGATGACGAGTTCGATAACGTGAGCTGGACTTCCCAGGCCCGGCCCTCCACGTTCCTCGAAGGCGTCTTGACGCCGC
>DASZMZ010000006.1:0-18406 GCA_035551455.1 Candidatus Sulfopaludibacter sp. | reverse complement strand
GAACTCTTCGTCAGTCTCTTTCCGCCGCCGGATGGCTATGCGGTACTTCCGGAACAGTTGAAGAGTCGGGCCTAAGGACAGCTAACGCCCGCAGCCAATTCCCGCAAGATCGCCGACGCCACTTCTTTCCCTCGCTCCCCGACTTCACCCACCGGACCCACGCACGAAGGACAGCCCGCGTCGCACGAACATGCCGCCAGCAACTCCGCGGTGTGTTTCAGCAGGCGAGGCGTGAGCCGGAACAGCGGCGCACTCAGTCCCACTCCTCCGGGGTAAGCGTCGTATAAGTAGAGATTCGGCTCGAAGACCTGTACGCCCTCCACGTCTTCACTCAGAGCGACGCCCAAATCCCGCGGATCGCACATCAGCAGCAGCGATGCCACCGTGCGTAGCGCATTCCCCAATCCGCTGATGCCGCTTTGCCGCTCGGTCGGCGTATAGTCGCCCAGCGCCTCCAAAAAGGCGGCCGGGAAATGCAGCCAGAAAGAAGTGGTGTGCATCTCCTGTCCGGGCATATTCAACTTCCCCGCCCCCACGTTTTCCATGGTGTAAAACTTGATTTTCTTGAAGCCCACAATCTGCCGGTTCACACGCACATCGCCGTGGGCGCGGCGCGCTGCCGCCAGCGCTTCTCCTTCGGCCTCCTGCAGCACCATCACCTGCGTGTAGTCGATGGCGTCGGTGTAATAGTCGCAATCCACGCGCTTCACGTATGCCTTGCGATGGTCGTAATCGAACCGCTCCACGTGGTATTGGCGCGCCTCGTGAAGATAGATGGCCTTCTCGTGCAGCGTCGTCAGAGCGGTGGGAAACGAAACATCCGCAATCACGTTGGCCTCGCCCGTAATATCGATCACCACGAAATTGTCGCTGGTCACCGAGCGCAGACTCGTGGCATCGGCCGGGTACGTGTCGTTGGTCCAGTGCCACGCTCCCGCGCTTTTGTGCAGAAATCCCGTCTCTTCCAAAAAGCCGCAGATCTCGCCGATCTCGTTCTTGCCGAACTTCTCCCCGTCCCGGATCGGCAGCTCGAAAGCCGCGCATTTCAGGTGCGCCAGCAGGATTTCCAGATTTTCCGGATTGATATACGCATGCTCCGGCGAACGATTGAAAAAGTAGTCGGGATGCTCGATCACGTACTGGTCCAGCGGCGCGCTCGAAGCCACCAGCACCGCGGCGGAAGTCTCCTTACGGCGTCCCGCGCGCCCCGCCCGCTGCCACGTGGACGCGATCGTCCCCGGATATCCGGCCATCACCACCGCATCCAGCGACCCGATATCGATTCCCAATTCCAGCGCATTCGTCGCCACCACCGCGCGAATCTTTCCATCCCGCAAGTGGCGCTCGATCTCCCGCCGCTCCCGCGGCAGATAGCCCCCGCGATACCCGCGCACCGTGTCGCTCGGAATCGGCTTCCGGTCGCAGGCGTCCTTCAGATACGTCACCAGAATCTCAGTGGCCAGCCGGTTGTTAGCGAACACTAACGTCTGCAGATTGCGCTCGATGAACTCCAGCGCCAGACGCCGGGTCTCACTGATGTAGCTGCGCCGGATCCCAAGCTGCCGGTTCACCACCGGAGGATTGTAGAAGATGAAATACTTCTCCCCGCGCGGGGCTCCGTTGCGTTCGATCAGCTCACTGCTCTGGCCCGTGAGCGCCTCGGACAGTTCCCGCGGATTGGCGATCGTCGCCGAACAGCACACAAACTGCGGCTTCGATCCGTAGAACTCGCAGATGCGCGCCAGACGCCGCAGCAGGTTCGCCAGATGGCTGCCATACACCCCGCGATAGTAATGCAGCTCGTCGATCACCACATATTTCAGGTTTTCGAAATATCGCGCCCAACGCGTGTGATGCGGCAGAATCCCGGAGTGCAGCATGTCCGGATTCGTCAGAACCACGTTGGCGCGCTGCCGAATGGCCTTCCGCGCGTCCTGCGGCGTATCGCCGTCATAGGTGAAGGCGCGAATCTCCGAGCCCATCTCCTCCACTGCGGCGTTGAATTCGTGAAGCTGATCCTCGGCCAGCGCCTTGGTGGGGAACAGATACATGGCGCGCGCGCCCGCATCGTTCAGCAGCAGGTTGAGCACGGGCAGGTTGTAGCAGAGCGTCTTCCCGCTCGCGGTGGGCGTCACAATCGTGACGTTGCGCCCCTCGGCAATGCGCTCGAAGGCGTCCGCCTGGTGTACGTACAAACGCGTGATGCCGCGCTTTTCCAGCGCCGCGCGCAGCCGCTCATCCACCGATGCCGGCATGTCGGCGAACAGACCCTCGGTAGCCGCCTGATGGTGGATGGCCCGCACCGGCGAATCCGGCTGCTGGTGCGACGAACGGAAGCGCGCCACCACTGCTTCTAACGAGGGCTTGGTAGCAACAGAAAGTTCCTGGGAGAATTCGGGAAACCCCAGCGAGAGATCCATAAGCGTCTTCGCCTTTTCTTTGCTACCTTAGCACAATACGCTAGGCGCGGAGACGCCATGCCGCCCTGCCAACGCTCGCGGCTCTGTAAGCTACGGAGCCGCGCACGGCAGTAAGCGCCCTTTTTCGATTTCTGCAAAGGGCCTAGTGATCGCGGACGAACTCGTATCTCTCGAGCGTCGCCGCAATCTGATACGCCTTCGCCGCATCGTCATGTGCATCTGCCGACTCAGCCCGCAGAATCTTGCCGATGCAGCGGAGGTTGACCGATTGCGCGCCCTCGGAGGTCAGCGTGATGATGTATTCGATCGGTCCGGCCATATCGGGCTCGCGCTCCGTGGTGAATAGCACACCGCTGGAGCTGATGTTGCTGGTGAGACCAGCAAACGTAACGCGTTCTGCACCAGAGCGTGTGATAGAGAGAGGAAGCTGCAGTTTGAAGCGCCTGGTTCTTCTTTGTTCCATGAATGTTACTAAATGCTAATCGCCAACTACCCTAGAAATCAATAGACCTAAAGGTGCGAAATGACACGGAGGTACTAGACGGGAAGATTCAGCGGTACGGCTGTCAATTTGGCGAAAATCGGGGGAAAACCTGCAAAAGAGGGGACAGGCACCGCGCCTGCCCCCTGGGATTTCTACTTTACCTTCAAGATGATGATGACCAACGTGTAGAGCGCCAACGACTCGATCAGGATCAGGCCCAACAACAGGGCGAACTTGATATTATCGGCGGAGCCGGGATTTCGCGCCATGCCTTCCGCGCACGCCGCAATAGCCTTGGCTTGCGCCAGGCCGCAAAGGCCCGAAGCAATCGCCATTGCGAATCCGGCGGAAACCGGAACGGCCCAATCGGCAGCGGCCGGAGCCGTGGTGGCAGGGGTTTGCGCGAACATCAGGGAACTGGCGCAAAGCAGCAGGAACAACAGAACTACAAACTTCTTCGTCATCGTACTTCTCCTTAAGAATCGCTCCCAGGAGGTGGTTCCCGTCATCCTCTTGCAGCCGGGCTCACACTGGAGGAGCGGCATAAAGCCGGTATTAATGGTCGTGCGCGGTGGCGCCGGCCACGTACAGCATGGTCAGCAGCATGAAAATATAAGCTTGCAATAAGGACACGAAGACGTGCAGTCCCATGAAGACCGCGGGCACCAGAAAATACGTCAGCCCGAGGAACGTCATGGTCACCTGCTCACCGGCATACATGTTGGCGTACAGACGAAGCGTAAGAGACAGCGGACGGGCCAGATGGCTGACGATTTCGATCGGAATCATCAACGGCGCCATCCACCAGATGGGTCCGGCGAAATGCGCCAGGTACTTCAGAATTCCATTGGCCTGCACACCCACAATGTTGTAGTAGCAGAACGTGGCCAGCGCGCAGCCCAGCGGCACCGGAGCGCTCATGGTCGGCGATTCGAAACCGGGCACCACGCCAATCAGATTCATGAACAGCACAAATATAAAAACAGTCCCGAAATAAGCGAAGTATTGATGACCGGAATGGCCCACCTGCTCATTGGTCTGCGTGTTGACGAAGTCGTATATCAACTCGAAAATATGCTGGAATTTGCCGGGCGTTTTGACCGAAAGTCGAGGCCGCAGCAGCGCGAATACCAGAATCACAATCGCCGCGACCAGCAACTGCATGACGATATAGTCCGCCCACGGCCGCTCTGAATGCATGCCGACCAGGCCCAAGAGGGAGTTCCCGAGGGAAGCCAGATGGTCGTTAAAGATTTTGGTGAGCCAAAGTTCAGGTTCGTGCATACTTCAATTCGATAATAATTTCGACAATTACCGCTACCGCTGTCACAAACAATCCGCAGAGCGCTGCCGGTCCGCTGATTTTGGAAAACCTCAATATAACATAGGCAGCACCACCCAGAAGCAGGTAACGCAGCCCCGCGATCACGGCCAGTCGCTTTCTCCCACGCCCCGACCCCAGCGCGTCCACAATCTGATGCAGCCAGCGGAAGTTCAGCCACGAGATCGCCGCGCCCATGCCGAATCCGCCCCCGGCCCGCCAACTGCCCCAAACTAGAGCCAGCAGCGTGCCGCCCAAGCCCAGCACTCCGATCAGCTTGCGGATCCGCGCGATCGCCGCCGCCGGGTCAAGACCCGGCATTGCGCGATGCCCGCGTCAACTGCCGGAGAATCTGCACGAAGCCCGAAATCACTCCCAGCAGCAGGAACACGATTCTCAGGAACGTGGTGCCGAACGCGCGATCCAGCAGGTAACCCATGCCGTATCCCACCAGGGTCGCAATGGGCAGCATCAGTGCGAGCGCCAGGTATTCTTCCACCTGAACCAGAAGGTTCTTTTTGCCGGTAGGCACACCCTTAGTTTAACCGCGCGCGCGCTCGGCGGCTTCTTTTACCAGAATTCCCATCTTCGGATGAGAGGGTTCCAGTACCGGATGCAGGTCGAATTCTTCCAGCGCCTCGGTCGTGGTCGGGCCGATACTGGCCAGGAAACAGCGGCGCAATCCGGCCATGGTCTGCTGCTCGATCCCCTGCTCACGGGCAGCCTGAGCCAGATTGACAATCTGCACGGCGGTGGTGAACAGGGCGGCTTCGAACCCGCCTTCAGCCAAACGACGCGCGGCTTCCCGGAGAGGCTCCGGATCCTCCGGCAGCCCATACTGATAGACCCGGACCGCGGTCACCTCCGCGCCGCGGCCTCGCAAAGTGTCCAGCAGTTCCGTATTGCTCCGTCCATACTCCTGCACCGCGATCCGGCGCTCGCTGCGGTTGGCCAGGATCGGCAGCAGTTCCCGCCAGGTATTCGGCTCGGGCGCCACCGCGGCCGGCGTGATTCCCATTTCGCGCAAGGCCGCCACCGGCTTGGGTCCTCGCGCCACCACGGCGATCTTGCGGAGCGCATCGGCAAACGCCGTCTCCCCGTACCGCGCCGCCAGCAGGCGATTCAATTGACGGGTGCCCACACCGGTCAGCAGGATCATCAGATCGAACTCGCCGCCGAAGAGCCGGTCGGCGAAACGGAATGTCTCGGCCGACTCTTCGATCGGCACCTCGCGCATCGAAGGTGCAACGAACGGTTCCCCGCCCTGCCGCCGGATCAGCTCCGCCATTTCGACGGCGCGCCGGCTCTCCAGCGCCAGAACACGCATCCCATTAAACCCCATTCCCGTAGGATAGACGATCGCCTTTCGTCGTCTGTTGGAATGGGCCCGCGGCCCGCCAAAATTCATGAAAAACGCCTGGGTTCTGCGCTTCGCCGGATGTCCAGCCGCTCTTTCGACCCTTCTCCGCGTCTTCCTCCGCGGTGAAGAGAATTTCCTCCGCAACCAATCGTCCTCACGCCCGAACTCCGCAGTGGGACAGACGATCGCCTTTCGTCGTCTGTCTCCGCGTCTTCCTCCGCGCCTCCGCGCCTCCGCGGTGAGGAGGTTTTTCGATCCTGTCCCCCCGCCCTTTCTCAGTCACACGTTTCGCAAACTATTTTCGAGCCGCTTTCTCAATCACTTACCAGATTTTCAGCCCTGATTCTCCCCCTTGACATGTTCCAATGGGGTCAGTAAGGAGGTACAGCAAATGTGCCCGAAACTGATACAGATCGAAGAGAAAGCCGCGTTGCCTGATCGCCGCATCATCAACGCTTACCGCCACGGCCTGACCGGCCAGGTCATGATGTTCACCAGACCCGAGTACGATGCCTACAGCAAACACTGCAAAGCCCTGCTCGAATCCCTAGCCCCCGTCGGAGGACTCGAAACCTCCTTCGCCCAAGCCATCGCCGATGATTCCTGGCGCCTCGCCCGCGCCTCCTCCATCGAAAACACCCTCATCGGCATCGGCCTGAACACCAAAGAGGACCCCTACTCCAAACAGCCCCCGCAGGTCTCCGACGCCTTCCTCCAGGCCTTCGCCTGGGTGAAGAACGCCAAGAACCTCAACCTCATGACCCTCTACGAAAGCCGCCTCCATCGCAAGATGGAGAAGAATCTCGACCTACTCCGCAAAGAACAAGCCCTTCGCAAGGCCGCCGAGAAACTCAAACCCCAAAAGATACAGCGAGAGACCCCCGTCTACCCTGACAACCCCATGCCCCCGGATTTTGTTTTTTCGACCCCTAAAATCGACCCCAATTGCCGTTTGTAGTGGTCAAAAACCAGTCAAAAAACCCGTCCACCGCAACCGATCTTTGACAATTGAAAGTCCCCGCCCACCAGGTACACGACAACTCCCTACTGTCCGCCAGTGGAGCGCTGCAGTTCGGTCTTGTCGCGCTCCAGGTAGGGAACGCCCTTCTCCATCCAATCGGGAGCCGGCGCGCCCTTCAGGTAATGATCGAAGAACTGCTGCATGCGCATGGTGTAGTCCTTCTGATTGGGCCGCTTGTTGATGTGATGCGGCTCGCCATTGTAGTTGAACAGGTAGACTTCCTTGCCCAGGCGGCGCAGCGCCAGGAAGTATTCAATACCTTGGTACCATGGCACCGCGTCATCGGCGTCGTTCTGCAGAATCATCAGCGGCGTCTGCACGCGATCTGCCCAGAAGATGGGCGAATTTTCGATGTAGCGCGTGGGATATTCCCAGATGGACCCGCCGATGCGGCTCTGCGTATGCTCGTATTGGAACTGCCGCGGAATGCCCGTACCCCAGCGAATTCCGTCGTACGCGCTGATCATGTCCGCGACAGGCGCTCCGGCTTCGGCGGCGCGGAAGCGGTTGGTCTGCGTCACCATGTACGCGATCTGGTAGCCGCCCCAACTGTGGCCCTGAATGCCGATGGCCTTCTCGTTGACGAAGCCCTTATCCACCACCGCCTGAATCGCCGGTAGCACGCACTTCAGCGCGCTCTGGCCCGGATAGCCGGTGGTGTAGACAATGTCCGGAGTCAGCACCAGATAGCCGTTGCTCACATAGTAAGTGATGTTGATCGAATGGCCCGGCGCCGGATTCACGAAGTGGTTCACGTTCTGCGTGAGCTTTTCGTAAATGTAGACGATCATCGGATACTGCTTCTTGGGATCGAAATTCTCCGGCTTGTAGAGAGCCGCGCTGAGCGCCACGCCGTCGGCATTCTTATACGCCACCAACTCGGAGGTGCCCCACACGAACTGCGCTTTCTCGGGATTCACGTTGCTCACCTTGCGCATTTCCTTGAAGCTGCCGTCGGTCACCAGCAGGTCGGGAAATTCGTTGAAGGTCTGGCCGGTGAGCAGGTAGACGTCGGCATCCTTGGCCTTCACGGGCACCGAGTAGCTCTTCTTCGACATGAGCAGTTGCTTCGGCTCTCCTCCCTCCATCGACCCGCGGAAGAAGCCGCTCTCCCACGTCTTCAGATTCTCCGCCTGCAGCAGCAGGGGCTTGGCAGGATCGATCCAACGTTCCCGCGGATCGTTCTCGGTGCGAACCGGACGGAAGCGCAGATTGTGCGCGCGCCCGTATCCGCCGGTCAGATTCTTAGCGCCCGTGCCATCGGGCGAAATGCGCCAGACGTCGTACTGATCCACTAGCAGAATCGACTTTCCGTCCTTCGTCCAATTCGGCTGGCCGTACGATCCCGGGGTGGACGGTGTGTCTGTCTCTTCATTCCAGAACTTGGCGGGAAGACTGCCAGTCAGGTTGACGCTCTTGCCGTCGGGCACGGAGATGCTGTTCCAATCCTTACCGTCGAAGGCCAGCAGGTAACGGCCGGAGGGCGACCAACTCAAGCCGCCGCGCGCCTTCTTGGAAATCAGTTTGCGCGTGCCGGTGGCTGAATCCACGATGTAAGCGTCGCTAAACCGTTCGTCATAATCCTGCGCGCGCCGGTAGGCGCGATCGTCGGTGCCGAGAATGAATTGCGGATTCTCCGACGGTGTGACGGTGTCCAGTTCGGTGTCGGCCAGTTGCTGCAATTTGTGGCCGGCGATGGCATACGACGCGACGAAGGTGCGGTCGCGATCGCGGGCCGCACGCACCTTTTGAATGGGCTGAATGTAATCGTCTTTATACGACCAGAGATCCACCACGGCCTTATCGTCGGTGGACGCGTCGGCGTCGGCGACCTTCTCGGGCACCGGGACCGCGACCCCGAAGTACAGATGGCCGCCATCTTTCGAGAAGCTCAGGTTACCCTTGTCGCTGATGGCGAAGCCGGGCCGCAAGCCGGGAGTGGCCGCCGAAACCAATTCCGCGGCGGCAGGCGATTGGCGGTCCCAGCGATACAGCTTCCACTTGGGCTGTTTAGCGGCGGCATCGTCGCGGCTGCTTAGAAAGGCCACTTCCGTCTGCTTTTCGTCCCACGTAAGTTTGAGGTACTTGCCTTTGCCCGTCAGCAGCGCGGCAGGCGCATCCGGCGTGCCGGTCTTGACCGCGAAGACTCCGTTCTTGCTGGTGTCGCGCGCCGAGACGGCGTAGACCAGTTGCTTGCCGTCGTCGGTCAGGGAGAACTCCACCACATCGGAAAAGCTCCGCTCGGCATTGTCGGTGAGGCTGCGCAGCACCAGGTCGGTGCCGAACTCGGGGCGTGCTCCGCGTCCCGCTCCGCCGCCTGCGCCTCCGCGGCCTCCGCGTCCGCCCTGCTGATCGCTATCGCCGTTGCCTGTGGCTGCAGGCGTCGCGGACGAGCCTTCGGGCGATTCTTTCAGATACGCCAGGTATCCGGCGGCGTTCTCGGCCAGCGTGAAGCGCTTGACCCGAGCCACGGTGACGGCTTGGCCGGAAGTCAGATCGACAATCACCATGCCGTCCTTCGGCATCTGGTCGGGCGTCTTCTTCTCCTTCTTGGCTTTGTCCATCTCGGCCTTGGATGGGAAGGTGCCGAACACCAGCGTGTGGCTGTTGGACGAGAATGCGATGGCGACGCCGCGCGCCTGCGTGGCTGGCGCCTCTTCAGAGCCCGCGGCCGGAGCCGGCCGTGTGCCGGCCGGATAGCTCGACTCTTTGCCGGTCACCAGATTGCGCAGAATCACGGAGCCGTCGCCCTCTTCGGGGAAAACGGAGTAAGCCAGAAACTTACCGTCGGGCGACAGGTTCTGCCCCGCGATAGTCCGCCACGCATCGTAGTCGCGATGATTCAGCGGCCGCGGAGCCTGGCCAAACGCCAGAGACACAAAGGCACAAAGGGAGACGAAACGCAAAAACATGATGGTCGTATTCTACCAGCAGTGTCGCCCCCCATCGGTAGCCGCTGCTATTACTATGAAAGTGATGCGCATGGCGTGGATTCTCTTACTTGCCGGGACGGCCGTTGGCGCCGACAGCCAGACCCTGGTGGACCGTGTGGCCACTACCGGCTTCGTTCAATTGCCTGCCGAGAGCTTCAAAGCTCTGACTCCCAGGCAGCAAACCCTGGCCTACTATCTGAGCCAGGCTTCGATCGCAATCGACCCCATCGACTACGACCAGAATTCGCGCTTCGGTCTCCGCCAGAAGCGGCTGCTCGAAGCCGTGATGCGGCTGCCCGGTGCGCCCAATCCGCAGATCGCCAACTTCACCAAACTCTTCTGGTCCAACCGCGGCAATCACAACGAAATGACGGCCCAGAAAGTCATGCCCGAATTCTCGTTTGAAGTCTTCAAAGCCGCCACCGCACAGGCGCTGAAAGCCGGACTACTCAAAGGCTCCCAAGCCGATCTGGACAAGGAATTGGAAGCGCTGCGGCCCTCGCTGTTCGATCCCAATTTCGAGCCCATGATCACCGCCAAGAGTCCGCAGGGCGGCAAGGACATTCTCCAATCCAGCGCCAACAATTTCTACCTCAACGTGAGCATGGCGGACCTGGCCGGCTTCCACGAATCGCACCCGCTCAACTCTCGCCTGGTAAAAGGCAAGGACGGCAAACTCACCGAGGAGATCTATCGCGCCGGCACTCCAGACGGCAAGGTGCCGCCCGGCATGTACGCGCAGTACCTGCGCAAGGCCAACGAGTTTCTCGAGAAGGCCCGGCCCTTCGCCGAGCCGGGACAGGAAAAGGTGATCGCCTCGCTGATCCGCTACTACCAGACCGGCGATCCGAAGGACTGGCTGGAGTTCGGCGTTGGCTGGGTGCAGAACAACCCTGCGGTCGATTTCGTCAGCGGCTTCATCGAGGTCTACCGCGACGCGCGCTCGGCCAAAGGCACGTCGCAGAGTTTCGTCAGCATCACGGATCAGAAGCTGAACAGCCTGATGACCAAGCTCGCCCAGAATGCCCAGTACTTCGAGGATCATGCTCCCTGGCTCCCGCAATACAAGAAGCAGGGCGTAAAGCCGCCGCTCGCCAAAGCCGTCGAGACCGTCATCGAGACCGGCGATTTCCACGTGAGCACCGTGGGCGACAATCTGCCCAACGAGAATGAGATCCACGAGAAGTACGGCACAAAGAGCTTCCTGTTCACGGGCAGTTCGCGCACGCTGCAGGAGGCGCAGGGCTTCGGCGTACTCGAAGAATTCGCCGCTTCGCCCGAAGAGATCGCCATCTGCAAGAAGTACGGCGGCGAGGCCACCGACCTGCTGACCGGACTGCACGAAGTCATCGGCCATGGCAGCGGCAAGCTGAGCGCCAGGCTGCAGCAGACCGGCGCCGAAGCCTCCTTGAAGGAATACTTCTCCACGCTGGAAGAAGCCCGCGCCGACCTGATGGCCCTCTGGAATATCTTCGATCCGAAACTGCAGCAGATGGGCGTGGTCTCCAGTCCCGAAGTCGGCAAGGCAATGTACTACGGCGCCGCCCGCGTGGGCCTCACGCAGCTTTACCGCATCCCGAAGGGCGACACCATTGAGGAAGATCACCAGCGCAATCGCCAGTTGATTGTGAACTACATTCGGGACAAGACCAGCGCCATCGCGCGCATCGAACGCAACGGCAAAACCTACTACCAGCTCAAGGATTTCGAGGCCATGAAGAAAGGCGTCGGCATGCTGCTGGCCGAGTTGATGCGCATCAAAGCCGAGGGCGATTACGCCGCCATCAAAGCCCTGGTGGACAAGTACGGCGTCCACTTCGACCCCAAATTGCGCGACCAGGTTCTGGCCCGCTACCAGAAGCTCAACCTGCCCACCTACTGGTGCGGCGTCAACACCGATCTGCGGCTGGAGCCCGGCGGAAAAGTCTCCATGTCGTACCCCCGCGACGTGGCGAAACAGCAACTGGGCTACGCGGCAATGTACGGGGTACAATAAGGCACCTGAATGGCAGCGCGGCTCAATCCCGCACCCCGGCCCGTACCGCCGATCGTCGATCTGCGCAGTGTGAGCGCCATGGAATTGGAGTCGATTCTTCAAGAGGAGACCGCCGCCTGGCGCGTCGAACTCGACTGGGACTTCGACAAATCGGCCGACCTGGTCCGCCGCTTCGTGGACCTGCGCGCATTGAACGGCAGTGCGCTCGTGGAAGACGGCGCGGTGACCGGCTATCTCTATTACGTCCTGGAGGAAAACAAGGGACTGGTGGGCGATCTGTATGTCCGCGCGGACCTGCGGACGAAGGAGCGCGAGGACCTGCTCTTGCAATCCGCGCTCGACGCCATCTCTGCGAATCCGTACATCCGCCGCGTGGAATCGCAGTTGATGATGCTGGCCTACGATCCGGATCGCGTGCTGCCCCATCCTGAGATCGCCCACAGTTACGACCGCAATTTCATGCGCGTGGAACTGCCCGACGCCGACCTCACCGAGGGCCGCGTCCGCCGTCCCATGTACATCGAGCGCTGGACCGACCTCTATCAGGACGATGCCGCGGTGCTCATCGCCAAGGCCTACACCGGCCACGTCGATAGCCGCATCAACGATCAATACCGTACGGTGATGGGCGCGCGCCGCTTCCTGCACAACATCGTGGAATATCCGGGCTGCGGCACGTTCTACCGAACGGCGTCGTACGCGGCCTTCGAGGCGGCGAGCGGGCGGATGTGCGGCATCTCGCTGGCCAGCCTGGTGGCGCCGGAGTGCGGCCACATTACGCAGATCTGTGTGTCGCCGGAAGTGCGCGGCACCGGGATCGGCCACGCGCTGCTGCGGCGGAGCCTGATGACGCTGCGCGAAGTGGGCTGCAAGGCCGCGAGCCTGACGGTCACCAGCGCGAACGAGGACGCCGTCGCGCTCTATGAGCGGGTCGGCTTCCGGACCATCCGCAAGTTCTCGGCCTTCGCCTGGGAACGCTAGCCCTATTTCACGCCGGACATCAACTTGATGGTCGGCTTAATCATGAAGGCCAGAGCCACGGCTGCGAGGATGCTGAATGCGGCCACGGAGCCGAATAAGCTGGGCAGCGGCATGGAACTATACAGCGAGGCGGCTTTCCCGGCGAGGAAGTTGCCGATGCTGGTGGACACGAACCAGATCCCCATAATGAAGCCGCCGGCACGCTCCGGTGCCAGTTTCGTCATGGCGCTCAGGCCCACGGGACTGAGGCAGAGTTCGCCGATGGTTTGCAGGAAATAGGTGGTCACCAACCACCATTGCGCCACTTGAGCGCCGTTTTGCGCGCTCATCGCGGGGACCACCAGAACCGCGAAGGCGAGTCCTCCGAACAGCAGCCCGAGAGCGAATTTCGCCGGGCTTGACGGTTCGCGCCTGCCCAGTGCGAGCCAGATCCAGCCGAACACCGGCGCGAAGATGATCACGAAGATCGGCTGCACGGACTGGAACCAGCTTGCCGGATAGTCGTAGCCGAACAGACTGCGGTGCGTGCTGCGTTCGGCGAACAAACTGAGCGAGGAGCCGGCCTGCTCGAAGGCCGCCCAAAAGAGAGCGGATGCGATGAACAGGACCAGAATCGCGGCGGAGCGTTTGCGTTCCGCCGGTGTCCAACCGCTCCCGAAAAGGAGCCAGGAAAACACGACGGCCGAAATCACGAACAGTCCCCAACCGACAATGTCGCCAATCGATTCGGCATTGATCCGAACGATGCCCGTCGCCGCCATATAGCCGAGCACGGCAAACACTCCCAGTCCACCGGCCACGGAGATGATGGCGCTGCGCTTCTGCTGGCGGTCCTTTTGCGGGTTGCCGGTGCTCGGCACGTGCAGTCCCGCCTCTCCCAGATACCAGCTGAAGATGACGTACTGCAGCACGCCGATCAGCATGCCGAAGCCCGCCACGCCGAAGCCGGCCCGCCAACCGTATGCGTGAGCCACGGCGCCGCAGATCAAAGGCGAGATGAAGGCGCCGAGGTTGATGCCCATATAGAAGATGGAGAAGCCGGAGTCGCGCCGCCCATCGCCGGGGGCATACAGTTGGCCCACGATGACGCTCACGTTGCCTTTCAGCATGCCGGTGCCGATCATCAGCAGCACCAATCCTACATAGAAGGAAATTTCACTCGGCACCACCAGGCAGAACTCGCCGCCCGCGATCAGGATGCCGCCGATCAGGACCGCGTGGCGTTTTCCCGTGATCCGGTCTGCCACCCATCCGCCGCCCAGGCACAGCAGGTAGACCATGGAGGTGTAGACGCCGTACACCGCTCCGGCCTTCGAGTCGGCAAACCCCAAGCCGCCGTTGGCGATCTTGTCCGTCAGGAAGAAGATGAGGAGCGCGCGCATGCCGTAATAGCTGTAGCGCTCGAACATCTCGGTGAAGAACAGCGTCGCAAGACCGACCGGGTGGCCGAAGAATCGGCGGTCAGCGCGGATGGCGTCCAGGGCATTGGATTGTGCGGACATTGGCAACGCCAGTGTAAACGGTTGCGAGGTCTGGAGGCAATGTGAAAGTACGGCCGCTAAAACTTCTTCAGCTCTTCGATTAACCCGTTCAGGCCACGCGTCCGATAAATGTCGCTGAGCCGCTGCTCTTCGGCAGAGGGCGGCATGACCTGATCGAGCATGACCCGGCTGAGGTCCTCGCGATTCGGAACCCAGACCTGACCATCGACGAATTCCACCTGGCTGACGAAGCCGGTCATGCCTTGCACGTTGACGGGCTTCTTGTCGCGGGAGAAGGTGAGCTGCGTTTCCTGACCTACCTGTGCCGACTTGCCGGCGGGCAGATACAGCTTGGTGTCCGACGCCGGCAGCGAAGCGGCCATATACTGACGGCCGCTCTGATCGCGCACCAGCCAGCCTAGCTCGACATACTTCACGGCTTTGCCGGAGTTGTTCTTGACTTCAATGCGGGGGGCGCGGGCTTCATTCCCGGACACCATCGCCCAGCCCTGTACCGGCTGGACCGGCGAATCCGGCATTTGCAGGAACGCGAACTTCTGGGCCTGCTCCGGCGCGACGGCTGCCGAGGTAACGGCCGGACCGTGCGGAATCACGCGGACATCCAGCCGCGGCTGCGCCTGACGATTCAGGCTGGCGAATATCGCCTGCTGCAGAGCTTGCGGACCCTGGGCCAGAATGCGCTTGAAGTGGTCGCGATCGCGCTGCGCTTCCTTCTCCATGGCCGTCATGATGCGGCGCGAATTCAGCCGGTCGGGGCCGTAGAACGAAAGATCCTGGAACAGCACGCCATCCAGCGAGACTTCCACCAGGGGACCTGCGCCCAACTGCGTGGGACGCATCAATTGCGCGTCGATGCGCACCGGGAAGACTTCGCCCGGTCCGATATTGAGGCTGGGCATGGCCACCGAAGCCTTGCCGCCCAAAGTGACTTCCTGCGCGACCACGCGCAGCGTGATGCCGTGAATCCGATTCACGCCGGCATTCCGCAGCGTGAGGGACATGTGGAGGTCCAGCATGAGCGCCGCGCCGCGCAGGGCGGTGCGCGATTCATCCGTGCTGGAGCCGATCAGCACCACCGGCGAATCGTTCGGCAACACGATGTTGACCGAGCCCTTGGGCAGCGGTGCATCCTGCGCCAGCAACGCGGCTGAGCTCAGAATGGCCAACACTCCCAGGCGCTTTGGATATTTACTGACCATATACCGTATTCACCGTCAGATGACCCGTACTGGGGTCGACATAGCTGGCGCTGATTCCTCCCTGCGCATTGGGCAGATAACTGACATTCTTCACACCACGATTCATCAACCCGACCACGTTGCCGCCGACGCTCAATTGAATGCCGTTATCGGTGGCTTCCACCGTAGGCGGTTGCATGGCCGCGGCGATGGGTTTGGGCTGCTGTAGCACGATTCCGGCGGCAATCAGGGCGAGGACTCCCGCGCAGGCCACCGCGCCGCGCATTCCGGACAACCAGGGCAGGCCGCGCAGCGAGGATTCCGCGCCGCGGACGCATTCGCCGGCAGCCAGACCCAGCCGGATATTGGCCTTCATTTCGGCAGCCAGCAGGTTCCAGGGGACTTCGGGGATATCCGCCAAGCCGGCCATCGAGTGACGCATATCTTCAAACGCGGCTACTTCCCCGGAGCATGCCTCGCAGTGGGCCAGGTGACGCTCCAGCTTCCAACGCGCGAATTTTCCCAGGTCGCCGCCCGCATGCAGCGCCAACGTCGCTTGTTTTGGATGCCTCATTGCGTTACCGCTTCCTTCTTTCCATATACCGCCGCAGCTTGGTCCGTGCATTGGCGATGTGCGACCGGACTGTCGCCTTGGAACAACTCATCTGCTGCGCCACTTCTTCCGCCGCCAGACCTTCCACATCGCGTAACAGCAGCGCGGTCCGTTCCCGCGGACTCAGCAGGCGCAGGCCATCTTCCAGATACTCCCGGTGTTCGCTTCGCAACAGCACCTGTTCGGGGGTTTCCGAATGGCTTTCCGGGGCTTCATCGATCTCGCAGAACGTCGCGCGGCTGTTGCGGCGCAGGAAATCGATGGCCGTATTGGTGGCGATCCGGGAGAGCCAGTGTGCGGCTTTTTGCTCGTCTTTGAGCTGTTCCTGGTGCTGGAGCGCCTTGATGAAGGCCTCCTGCGTTAGATCCTGAGCGTCCGATACGTTGCCGACAATCCGGTAGATCTGGATAAAGATCCGCCGCAAGTGTTCAGAAACAAAGCGGTTCTGCCGATCTGCCAACTCCAGTCCCGGCTCGATGACTTCGCTCATCTGACTGTAAACAGCTGTTCTCACGGTTCCTTACTGAGAATGACGCCATAACCGTGAAAACGTGGATACGATGTGCGGATTGTTCCGCCTCTGCTATTTTATCCGCTTATTTCGGGATGCGCCGCATCACCGGCGGTAAATTGGGGTCGGGAGCACCCGGAGCGCCGGGTCCCGGTCCGGAAACGCGCGGCGGCTGGTAGTTGCCGAAGTTCAATTCAGCCTCGTTGAAGCTGATCTGCCGGTCGAGCACCATTTCCACGGTAGTGCCGCGCGCCAAAATCGCGTCCGGACCGCGCGACACCAGCACGCCGATCAGGCCCGCGGCAGCTCCGGCGGCAGCGCCCAGGGCCACTCCGGTGCCCGGACGTCCGGCCACACTGCCGACGATCCCGCCCACGGAAGCGCCGGTACCGGCGGCCTCGCCAATGGTCTTCAGGTCGCCTCCGCGATTGCCCTCCGCGGTCACTTTGCCTTCGGTGCGGTCCACGCTGCCGGGGGCGGTGCCGTCCATGCCGCCCATGCGGCCGCGGAAATCGCGGGTGACGCCATTGGGCAGGGTCAGGGAATCAAAACGCACATACAGTTCGCCGCGGCCTTTGACGCGCCCCGGTTTCTTGATTTCGGTGACGGTGCCCTCCACGTAGCTTCCCACGGGAATCACAATCCGGCCGCCAGAGAGGATGGGGAAGGCAGTTTCCAGGTAGACGCGATCGCCGGCCACCGAATGCTTGGTGCTGATGCTGTTGATCAGGCTCAAGGGCACGACGGTCCCCGGCTTGACGGCAAAATCCGCAGCCGGCGGCACGGGCGGCACATCCTGAGCGGCGAGTATGCCGAACGCGGCGAGAGAGATCGCGATCTGGCGCAGCAACAACATGGGAACTCCTTAACCGATTGTAGCTGTTTGTTAAACGCGTTAAAACCGCCGAAAGTTGCACCGGCGATTGGTTATTTCACAGCCAGCTTCAAGCCTCCCTGACTGGTCTGATTTCCCATAACGATTTGAATTTGCGGATCGCTGCCGGTGGCGGGCAGCACCAGATTGACCTGGTATAAACCGGCACATCCCGGAGTAACGCCGGCATATTTGATCAGGCTGGAATCAATCGCTACCCCATCCAGCAGCACCTTCAGACTGGACAGGCCGGTGATATTGGCGGCCACCCCCGGGATATCGAAGGGTCCCATCGCGGGCATGACGGGTCCGAGGCCGGTGGCAAACAGAATGACGGTGTCGCCGGTTTTGGCAGGCGCATCCGGAGTGATCACGGCTCCGCTATTGTTCCAATCCTCGGCGATGGCGTAGCCTCCCGTAGAGGGAAACAGCGTGGGGGCGACGGATCCGAGAGTGAGGCTGACTTCGGGTCCGGTGACTCCCTGCCGGACCACCCGGACAGGGACGACGCCGGCAATTTCGTCGGAAGGGACCAGGAAGTTGATCTGGCCTTGCGACACCATCAAGAGCGGAGCTAAGCGATTGTCGACATAGACGCTTACGTTATCGAGATGGTCGGGAAGTCCGGCGGATCCGGAGGGCAGGAAGTAGCCGGTATCCATGGCGAGGTTCGAGCCAAAGATGCTCACTACGGAGTTCGGCGCGAAGGGCCCGGGCGCGAAACCCACGGCATTGACTAAACTGGCGGCGGAGTAGGAAGGCGCCTGCCCCCTGGCCAGGCTGCACGTCAGCAGGGCCAGTGCCAGCCACACACGATGCACTGTCCCTCCATTGTACAGGGCTTCGACGTACTACGCTCCGTTGGTACACTGGAGATTACCCCGCGTCCCTCACTTCCGACTTTTCCGGGACGGAGTGCGTCTAGAAACAAGGAGCCAGAGAATTGATATTTCGGGCGGTTGAAGATGCCGACCTGATTCACAAAGCGCGGAAAGGCGACGTGGATGCGTTCAACCTCCTCGTTTCCAGGTGGGACCGTCGTGTCTACAACTACATCCTGCGCCTGGTCAATAGCCGCGAGGACGCTCTGGATCTCAGTCAGGACACGTTCTTGAAGGCGTATCAGAATCTGAAGAAACTGGAGGACGTCTCTCGCTTTGCGCCCTGGATTTTCCGCATCGCGCACAATGAGGCGTATTCGCTGCTTCGCAA
>DASZMZ010000005.1:0-3573 GCA_035551455.1 Candidatus Sulfopaludibacter sp. | reverse complement strand
TGACAATCGGGGTTGACCCGCCATAAGGATCTCCGGCCACCGCGTCGTCTGGCGCAGCACAAGACTACTCCTGTCGCCGCCAATTTTCATCTACGTGGGTGGCCGGGCGGCCATGCTTGGTTGACAACCGAATCGTCCTTAAGCCCAAACTCCGCGTCTTCCTCCGCGCCTCCGTGACTCCGCGGTGAGGATGAATATGTTTTCGGGGGAGGAGGTTTTTCGACCCTGCACCCCGACCTGCACGTAGGATAGGCTTTAGCCTGTCCAGCCGGTTTTTCGACCCTGCGGTGAAAAGAATTTCCTCCGCAACCGCCTACTCAACCTTGAACGACATCCCGGCGAAGCTCACGACGCTTTGCTCGTCGATATTCCACTGCTCGTAATTCAGCAGTTCCCCGCGCACCTTCGGAGCCGTTTTGAGGAACGTGTAGAAGGGCGAAGACCCGCACCATTTCAGGTCGTCGTGATTCTCCCGCACCAGATCCCAGAAGCCGCCCGCGTCGCACTCGTTGATTCGCTGGATGCGCTCCTCATCCCGCACGCCCACTTCGGTCATCACGCCTTCGCCTGCCGTGGCCGCGAACTGATCCTGATAGCGCGCGCCCATGTGCGCCATATCCACGCCCAGCACCCAGAACAGCTTCTTACCCTCGCGTTCCCGAAGTTCGCCCAAAGCCTCGAAGAAGGCCTTCACCTTGTCGTCGTCCTCGGGCTCACCGCCCCGGTAAAGACTGTGCGCAAACGAGCCGACCAGGATCGGCAGAATCTTCACGTTCGCGCCCAGCATGTGCTGCAGAAAAATCACCTGCAATTCCACCGTGTGCTCGAAGGAATGGCAGTAATCTTCCATCGAAACGCCGTTGCCGCCGCGCTCGGCCAGCCAGTCCACCAGGCGCGAATCGTTCTGCGCTTCGCCCATCGGCGTGCGAAAATTCTTTCGCGTCAGGCCGAACTTCTCCGGCTCGCCGTAGTGCGATGTGGCCAGCACGACGAAGGTCCGGTCCGCATATTCCGGCGTGAGCTGACTGTAGGCGGCGCGGTACGATTGCCAGCCGCCCTCGGGACTCACATGCGGCGCGGCGATGCCGAAGAGATTGCCGTCCGTGCCTGCCGCGGCGCTCCCGTCCATGTAGCGGGACATGGTGGCGCGAAATTCGTCGGGCGCCTCCGGATAGGCCGCTCCGGCGTGTGCCGGTTCACGCACCGGACTTTCCGCAAACTCGCGGCAGCGCTCCGCCTTCATCTGCTCGAAGGCCTCGTCCTCCAGAAAACCGGCCTTACTCAGCGTATCGATCAGATGCTGTTCCAGACCGCCCACTTCCAGGTCGTTCGTCAGCCGCACCAGCGCCGCGCGCAAATCCAGATCCGTCTGCCGGCCATCGAAGCATTGCAGGCATTCCACCAGGACCGGCGGGATGATCAGCATGGCATCCGAATACCGGTAGGGATCGCGAATGAACAGACCGGGATGATCTTCCGCCGGCGACGGCATGAAGTCCAGATTGAGGCGCAACCGCGGCAGTGGTTGGGACAAATTTCATCCTACCGCAGCCAGCGCCCGGTATTTTCGCAGCAATTCGTAGATCACCACTCCTCCCGCTGTCGCCACGTTGAGCGAGTGTTTCGTGCCCAGCATCGGGATCCGTACGTGCGTATCGCACATCTCGGAAACCTCGGGACGGATGCCGTCTACTTCGTGTCCGAAGACCACGCACACCGGGAAGCGGGGCGTCCAGTCGAACAGATCCACGGCATGCATCGAGGTCTCCACCGCTGCGATTTCGTAGCCGCGATGCCGCAGTTCCGCGAGTACCGGCGCCGGCTCCCACGAGTGCTGCCACGGTACGGTCTCCTCCGCGCCCAGCGCCGTCTTCGAGATAGCGCTCTTCGGCGGATGACCGGTGATGCCGCACAGACAGAGTTTTTCGATACTCGCCGCATCGCCGGTTCGAAAAAACGCACCCACGTTATACATGCTGCGGACGTTGTCCAGCAGGATGGTCACGGGCAGCGCCGTGATCCGTTCGTATAGCGCTCCGGCGCTTGTGGCTTGAAAAGGAATCCTGTCCAACAAGGAATGGTAAACTAAAAGCTCCCTTCCATGTTGTCGATCGTCATTCCGATTCACAATGAGGAGCCCTCCATCCTCCCGCTGTACGACCGTCTCACCGCGGTCCTGGAGCAGTTGCAGCGTCCCTACGAGATTCTCTTCGTGGACGATGCTTCTTCCGACCGCAGCTTTGAGCTGCTGGCCAATCTGGTAGAGACCGACGGCCATCTCAAGGTCATCCGCCTGCGCCGCAACTTCGGGCAGACGGCCGCTCTGTCGGCCGGTTTCCACGAGGCCAAAGGCGACGTGATCATCGCCATGGACGGCGACCTCCAGCATGCGCCCGAAGATATTCCGGCGCTCCTCAAGAAGATCGACGAGGGCTTCGATATCGCCAGCGGCTGGCGCAAAAACCGGGTGGATAACGCCATCATGCGCAAGATCCCCTCGCGCATCGCCAACTGGCTCATGAACAAGGCTTCCGGCGTGGACCTGAAGGACTTTGGCACCACGTTCAAAGCCTACCGTGCCGAAGTGCTCAAGGACGTCAATCTCTACGGCGAACTGCACCGCTTCATCCCCGCGCTAGCCAGCTTTTACGGCGCGCGCGTGGCCGAAGTGCCGATCCGCAATACACCCCGCGCGGCCGGCGATTCACACTACGGAATCGGCCGCACCTTCCGCGTCCTGTTCGACATCATCACCATCAAGTTCCTGCTGAAATACATGACGCGCCCCATGCACTTCTTCGGCTCGCTGGGGCTGGCAGGCACGGGTTTCGGCGGCGCCATTCTGACGTATCTGGCCGTGAAAAAGCTGCTGGGTTACGAGATCGTCATCGAACACGGTCCGCTGATGATTGCCGGCGGCCTGATGCTGCTGGGTGGCCTGATGATGTTCAGCACCGGCCTGATCGGCGAGATGATGATGCGGACCTATTTCGAAAGCCAGGATCGCCGCATCTACGCCGTCCGCGAAATCCTCACGCGCAAGCAGCGCGGAGTCGCCGGCGGCACCAGATAGGCTGACGCTCCTACAGATTGGTTCCGCGGCTCCAGTGCTCCTGGAACAACCCCTTCATGGCTTCGCCCATGCCTTCGTGCTGGAAGACCACGGCCGTCCACATGGGCCGCGTGATCACCGGATCCAGCAGGGCGATCATGCCGCTCTCTCCATCGAACAGGGCCAGTTTCATGGGCAGCGATTGCGCGATCCGCACCTCTACGCCGGCGGTGACGTAATCGCTCAGGCGGTGGCGATGTTCGTCGTCCAGCGTAGGAGACTCCAGCAGAATGCGGCATGCCACCCCGCTGGCGGCCGCCTGCTTGACCAGCTTTTCATCCAAAGGGTCCACCGCGTACGGGGGCCGCGAGAACTCCAGGTACTCCCGGCTCACTTCAGCCAGCATCCGCCGGTATTCGGCCCCGGTTTGTGCCGGTTCCGTGACAATTCGCAGGAAGTCCAGCGTGCCGCGTCCGCCCTGTCCTTCGGAGTAGAGCGACTTGAGGTCGTCGATCAGACCC
>DASZMZ010000004.1:0-6579 GCA_035551455.1 Candidatus Sulfopaludibacter sp. | reverse complement strand
TGCCTACACTTCGGGCATCATTTTTGCTACAGTTTATCTTCGATACCACTATACGGTTGACGTAATGGCGGGAGCCATCCTGGCGGTCATTTTGATCGTGGCCAGCCCGCATCTCTATCGAATCCTACAGGAGAGGGTGTGATTCATTGGGTGGATTAGAAGTCGTTGCAGTAGATAGTAAAGCCGCGTCGAAGGAGTTCGTTGAGCTCCCGTATGCCCTTTATCGCAACGAACCACACTGGGTTCCACCGCTCCGGATCGCGGTGAAAGAGCTGCTGGACAAGGCCAAGCATCCTTTCTACGCCTCTGCGGAAATGCAGACCTTTCTGGCCCGCCGCGACGGCAAAGTCGTGGGCCGGATCGCCGCCATCATCAACAAGGCGCATGACGAGTATTACGGGGAGAAGGCCGGCTTCTTCGGTTTCCTCGATTGCGTCAACGAAGCGTCGGTGGCCGACGCTCTACTTTCCAAAGCGCGCGCGTGGACCAAAGAGCGCGGCGCCACCTTCCTGCGCGGTCCTGTCAATCCATCCACCAACTATGAGTGCGGAATTCTGGTTGAGGGTTTCGATTCCGACCCGATGGTGATGATGGTCTACAACCCTCCTTACTACGATGCTCTGCTGCAGCAGGTGGGGCTGCGCAAGGTCAAGGACCTTTACGCTTACCTCAGCAACGCCAATCGCATCGAGATGAAGAAGATCGACCGCGTGGCCGAAAAGGTCTTAAAGACCACCGGGGTTACCGTTCGTCCCATCAACATGAAGGATTTCGAGGCCGAGGTGGGCCGGGTCTGGGACGTCTACGGCGCGGCCACGGGGGCCTGGGCGGAGAACTGGGGATTTGTTCCCATGTCCAAGGCGGAGTTCGCCGCCATGGGCAAAGAAATGAAAATGATCGTCAAGCCCGAACTGGTGCTGATCGGCGAAATTCAGGGCCGTGTAGTG
Organism: Candidatus Sulfopaludibacter sp.; assembly: GCA_035551455.1. Taxonomy (GTDB): domain Bacteria; phylum Acidobacteriota; class Terriglobia; order Bryobacterales; family Bryobacteraceae; genus Sulfopaludibacter. The sequence goes on along the minus strand of DASZMZ010000004.1, from coordinate 5,632 downwards.
GGCTTTGCGCTCGCTTTACCCGACGTGAATCAGGCCATGAAACCGGCCAACGGAAACCTGTTCCCAACGGGGCTGCTCAAAATCCTGTATTATCAACGTTTGATCAAGAGTGTACGGGTTCTTGCTCTGGGGGTGGTAGAGGAGTACCGCGCCTCCGGGCTGGCGGCAGGCTTTTACGCAACGCTTGTTCGCAACGCCAGGAAGCTGGGCTTTGGCGATTGCGAAATGTCTTGGATACTTGAGGACAATGTACTGATGAATCGCTCCCTGGAAGTGATGGGCGCCAAGCGGTACAAGACATACCGAATCTATGAATGGAATTGAGGACCATGCGCGTATCGACTAGCGACATCACCGGCAAGAGAAAGGGCAGCGGATCTAACGATATTTTTGAAAAATGTCGCAACTTCACTCGTCCGAGTGATCTACAATCCGCCGGCCTATACATGTACTTCGAGGTGTTTGGCGAGCGCGATGGCTGCGGACCCGGCGAGGTCCGCATGGGCAACCGCAAGGTGATGATGTTCGGGTCGAACGATTATCTCGACCTGATCAACCATCCCAAGGTCAAAGAAGCCGCCACGGTAGCGCTCAAGAAGTACGGCACTGGCTGCAGCGGCTCGCGCCTGCTCAACGGTACTCTCGACATTCACGTCAAACTGGAACATGAGCTGGCCGACTTCGTGCACAAAGAGGCCGCCATCATCTTCGGCACCGGCTTCCAGGCCAACTACGCCACCCTCTCCGCCCTCACGGAAAAGGGCGACGTGATGATCTGCGATCACAATCTGCACGCCAGCCTGGTGGAAGGCGCTCTACGCTCGCCTGCCCGCACCGTCCGCTTTCGCCACAACGACCTGGAGCACTTCGAACGCTGTCTGGAAAACTGCCCTCCGGAAGAGAAGATCTTCATCGTTTCCGAAGGTGTCTTCAGCATGGAAGGCGACATCGCCGACCTGCAGGGCATCATGAAGCTGGCGAAGCCCTACGGCGCGCGCGTGTACGTGGATGAAGCCCACGGCATCGGCGTGCTGGGACCAACGGGCGCCGGAGCAGCCGAGCACCTCGGCGTTCTGGACGACGTCGATATCGTGATGGGCACGTTCAGCAAGTCGCTGGCTTCGGTGGGCGGCTTTATCGCGGGTGAACGCGCCGTAGTGGATTACCTGAAACACACGGCCCGTCCCTTCGTCTTTTCGGCCAGCCTGCCGGCGGCATCGGTGGCCGCCGTGGCCGCCTCGCTTCAGGTGATGAAGAAAGAGCCGGAGCGCCGCAACCACCTGATCCGCATCGCTTCGATGCTCCGCAATGAACTGCAGTCCCGGGGCTTCTCGGTCCTGCCGGGCGAGACTCCCATCGTCCCGGTGGTGATCCGCGAAGAACTGGATCTCTGCCGTCTCTGCAAGAGGCTTCTGGAAGAGGGCATCTACATCAACCCCGTGCTTCGTCCGGCCGCCGCCCAGAACCTGCTCCGGATCTCCTGTACTGCCGCCCACACCGAAAAGCATGTGGACCGGCTGGTGAAGACGCTGGTGCGTGTTTCTGATGAACTAGACATCGAGAGGTAGGGCAGGCGAAAGAACGCGCCTGCCCTCCGCTATTTAGCCTCCGAACCGGCCGCCGGTGCGGGCCGGGGGCGGCGGCGCTCCGGTAGTCTTCAAAGGCGCCATGCCTGTTCCGTTGATGGATGAATTGTAGGACGGGACATCCTTCTCCATCAGCGCCTTGTAATCATCCTGGGTCTTCTTGAGCTGGCCTTCCAGATTCAAAACCAAGCCAACCGAGGTCTCGGTGGGACCGTAGTCGGCCGTTCCCGCGACGTCGCCGGCGCCGGTACCGATTTCCCCATTCAGCCAGATCAGATTCAAATACAGCTTGTACGCCGTCTGGAAATACTTGTCATCGCTCAGCGCCTCCGCCTTTGAGATGAGCTGGTATTCCACGGCCTGCATCTTCTGGTCGATGCCAGCCATCTGTTTCAGGACGTCGGCCTTCCCCGCCGCTGTCTTGCGCTGGTCTTCCAACTGCTTCCGCATCCACTCGATCTGATTGGTCATGTCCGACACCGCCGTGATGTCGTCGCGCACCTTCAGTTGCAGTTTGACCGATGCCTGAATGTCGGCGACCGACCCGTGACTCTCGTGGGGCAGGACAATCTCGAACGGCTGAGTGGTGGTCTGCCCGTCGATATTCACACGGACGGTGTACTTGCCCGGGCCGGCGATGGGGCCCACTTCGGCCTGTGCCGCGCCCCAGTGCGTGATCGGCCGCGTGTCCTGATTCTGGAAGCGCGGCTCTTCCCAAATGTGCGGATTCTCCGGCGGCGTGGTGCGCAGCGCCACCAGGCGGGGAGCCTCGTAGTGCATGTCCCAACTCACTCGATTCAAGCCGGCGCGCGCGGTCATCGGCGGCAGCTTACGAATCAGCGCCCCCTTGTCGTCGAGAATCTCGATTTGGACCGGACTCTTGGGAGCCTCCTTTGCGAGGAAACTCAACTGCGCCCGTCCTCCGCGTACATCGCGCACGGCCGAACGGGGCGCCACTACCTGAACCGCCGCCGTCGCCGTCGATTCCATCAGTCCCTGCTCCAGAGGCGTGATGTCGGAGAGGATGTAGAGTCCGCGGCCGTAAGTGGAAATCACCACGTCGTGGTATTGCTTCTGCACCACGATCCAGGTGACGGGTGCGGCGGGCAGTCCGTCCTTAAACTGCTTCCAGTTCTGGCCGTCGTCCATCGAGTAGTAGAAGGCGTTCCCGGTGCCGGCGAACAGCATGCCCTTCTTGTTCGGATTCTCGGCAATGACGCGTGCATAAGCCAGCGGACCCTTGGGCAGATTGCCGGTGACCTTGGCCCACGTCTTGCCGTAGTCGGTGGTCTTGTAGAGCCAGGGATCGCGATTATCCATCATGTGGAAGTCGACCGCGACGTAAGCCGTGGCCGGGTCGAAATGCGAGGGCTCGATCTTCGAAACCACGCCCCACGCGGGCAGTCCGGTGATGTTCTTCGTGACGTCCGTCCAGTGCGGCGAGGCGGCGTTGGCGTCGCGCGTGTACCAGACTTTGCCGTCGTTGGTGCCGGCCCACACCAGGCCCTTTTGGATTTCCGAAGGCGCAATGGCGAAGACCACTTCACCGTAGAACTGACCCAGGTTATCGCCGACGATGCCGCCCGATGAGATCACCTTGCTGGGGTCTTTGGTCGAAAGGTCGTCACTAATGGGGGTCCAGCTCATGCCCTCATTGCTGGTGCGGAAGACGACCTGGCAGCCGTAGTAAACCGTCTTATGGTCGAAGGGATCGGTGGCCAGGGGTGCCGTCCAGTGACAGCGATATTTGGTCTGATCGGGCGCCGAATCCAGAGTGTGGAAGAAGGGGCTGATCGAGCGCGCCATTTTGGCGCGGGCGTCGTAGCGCGTCACTTCGTCGCCGTAGCAGGACGCCCAAACCACGTCCGAAGTGCTCACGTCGGGAATCGTGAAGCCCGATTCGCAGCCGCCCAAACCGTGCTCCCAGGTGCCCGCGCCGCCGCCGCCGCGTCCGAAGCCGCCGCGTCCACCGCCGCCGCCTTGTCCAGGCACGTTCGGGCCGGCCTCCTGCGTCGTGCTGAGACCGCGCATGGTGCCATCATCCTGCATGTTGCCGTAGATGTGATACGGGGTGTCGTTGTCCACCGCTACGTGGTACATCTGCCCGATCGGCAGTGTGACGCGGCCCGAAGTCTGGCCGTGATCCGTGGTCATCCACATGCCGCCATCGTGGGTGACGCAGATGCGATTGGCGTCCATCGGGTCATACCAGATGTCGTGCGTATCGCCGCCCCACGGAACGTTGCGGAAGCTCTTCCCGCCGTCGGTGGACTGCCAGAAACTACTGTCCGCCACCAGTACTTCGTCGGCATTCTTGGGAGAGACCGCCAGCCGGATATAGTAGCCGGCGCGGCCGATCAATTCGCGCTGCCAGCTACCGACGGCCCAATTCTCGCCGCCATCGTCGCTGCGCCAGAGCGAGCCTTGATCGGCGGTCTGAATGAGCGCGTACAGGCGCTTGGAATTGCTGGGCGCGATGGCGACGTCGATTTTGCCCAGGGGCGAATGCGGCATCCCGTGGCCTTCCACGCGTTTCCAGTTGGCGCCGCCGTCGTGCGAGATGTAGACTCCGCTCGAAGGGCCGCCGCTGAACATGGCGTAGGTGTGCATGACCACCTGCCACATGCCGGCCACGAGCGTGTTCGGATCGTGGGCGTCCATGGAGAGGCCGGAGCAGCCGGTGTCGGGGTTGACGAAGAGGACGCGGCTCCAGTTCCTGCCGCCATCGCTGGTGCGAAAAACGCCGCGCTCCTGCTGCGGTCCGGTGGCGCGTCCCACCGCGCAAGCGTACACGATATCGGGATTCGTGGGATTCACGATCATGCGACCGATCCTGCCGGTTTCGTCCAGCCCCATGTGCTGCCAGGTGGCGCCGGCGTCGGTGGACTTGTAAGCGCCGTTGCCCGTCATGTCGCTGTCGCGGATGGCCCAGCCTTCGCCGGTCCCGGCCCACACGATCTTGTGGTCGGAGGGCGCTACGGCGAGGGAACCGATGGCCTGCGCCGGCTGGCTATCGAAGATCGGGGCCCAACTGGTGCCGGAGTTGGTGGACTTCCAGACGCCGCCCGAGGCCGCGCCCACATAGTAGGTGGTGGGGTCTCCGGGCACGCCCGCCACTGAGGCGATGCGATTGCCGACCGCGGGACCCATGAAGCGGAACTGGAACGGCTCCGGCGCGCCCCCGCCGCCTCCGCGCCGCTGGGCGGACGCCGTGAGGCCGAACGCCAGAACTCCGGCGAAGATCAGTAAATTTACACGATTGACAAAGCGCATGCAGCGTCCTTTCAAGAGACGGCCAGGTGATTGGTGGGTGCGGGCGGTACCGGCGTTTTCACGCTGGTGTCATTGGCACAGGAAGCCAGCAGGAGGGCACACACCGCCAGCCCGGACAGCAGAAAAAAGCGTACCACCATATGATTTCGTCATCGTATCACGCCTTCCCGCGAGGTCGCGGTCCGATGTATGATTACTTCCATGCGCTTTTTCTCTTTCACCGTGTTGTGCCTGTCCGCGGTCCTTGGCGTCGCTTCTTTGTGTGCCCAGGATGCGCCTCCTCCGCAGAAAAAAGGCGGCGGAATGCCGCACAAGAATTTGAAGATCCTGAAGGACGAGAACATCGGCCAGATCATGCAGGGTTTCCGCGCCGCGCTTGGCGTGCAATGCACCGAATGTCATGTGCAGGGCAACTTCGCCAGCGATGAGAATCCGAAAAAGGATGTGGCGCGCCATATGATCACGATGGTGGCCGAGATCAACAAGAACTTTCCCGACGGCAAGGAACACGTGACGTGCTACACGTGCCATCGCGGCGCCGTGGCTCCTCTGACGGCTCCTCCGGCTGCGCAGTAGATTCGACAGAAATTCTTTTCACCGCCGAGACGCCGAGGCGCCGAGGAAGAAGAGGTCGACACCCCCGAAAATCCCCCCGAAACTGCCGCTACGGAAGCGCCGTGACTGCTTGGGCCATCGCAGCGTGGGCATCAATGCCAGCTTTAGCAAATTCCTTGATTAAGCGCTGGAGTTTGCGATTGAGAACTTTGGGGCTA
>DASZMZ010000003.1:0-22311 GCA_035551455.1 Candidatus Sulfopaludibacter sp. | reverse complement strand
CCCAATTGTTGAGTTTTCTCTTTGGTTTGTTCGGGTTGCAAAGGCGGTTTTTGGAGCTTACGGAAAGTATTCATGGCGTCCTTGTAGGAGCGCTCGGCGGCTACGACGCGGCGGTGGGGGCGCATGAAGGTGGGGCTGGACTGGTCGAAGGCCTGGCCGAGTTCGCAGCCGGAGTCTCGCTTGCCCTTCATGGTTTCCCATTCCCAAAGGTGGGCTTCGACGCGGTGAAAGCGGCGGAGGAGCCATTCGTTGCGGATGGCGGTGTCGAGATAGTAACGCTGCTCGGGGTCGTGAGCAGTGTAGTGGGAGTAGTATTCGGTGACGAGTTGAGCGAATTCCTCGCGAGTTTCGCCGAGGACGAACTGAGAATCGATGTCAAGGCCCGATGTCAGTTGAGAGTTAGTAGTCATAAGTTCTTCAACTGATTGAATGCTACCCCGGTGTCAAGGTCGACTCCGAAATAGCGTTGGGGTAAGTGATTGATTCAGAGGGAAATTGAGTTTGAAGAAAAATGAAATGGAGAGTCAACGGGAAATTTCGCCGGCGCGATTCGCCAGGCTCTGCGCGAAGAAGTCTCCCAGTATGGACTCGTCGATGGTATTCATCTTGGCCTGCAACAGGTCGCAGAACTCGTGCAAGCCGCTCTTTATCACGTCACTCACATTGCAGTAATCCAATTCCGAATGCAAGAGTCCGAGACGCTGCTCGGAAACGCAGGAGTAGGAGCCCCGCGGCACGCCCGTAATGGTATGCAAGGATTGGTCGGCCACGCGAATGCACCGGCGGACGGCGCGCGGGAATTCGTTATTCAGCAGCAGGAAACCGACGATGCGGTCGGGCGAAATGCGGCCGTACAGTTTGCGGTACATCTCAAAGGCGCTCACCGATTTGAGCAGGCTGCTCCACTGCACATCATCGAACGGCGTGCCGACGTCCGCCAGGGCCGGCAGCAGGATGAAGTATTTTACGTCCAGCATGCGGCTGGTCTTATCGGCGCGCTCGAGTCCGGTGCCGAGACGGATGAAGTGCCAGGCCTCATTGTGGCTCATGGTCACTTCCAGAATGCCTTGGAAGAGATGGCAGGCCATGCGGATCATCTGGCAGAAGTCCGGCAGCGATTCGTCGGCCTGCCGGTCGCTCGCGCTCGAAATCAGCAGGTACAGGCTGTTGACCTGCTGCCACATTTCCGACGAGATGGTCTCCCGCACGCTGCGCGCATTCTCGCGGGCCGACTGGACGCACGAAAGTATGGAGTTGGGATTTTCCGGATCGAGCGCCAGAAAGCGAAAGACATTTTCGCGGGTCGCGGCTCCGTAGCGTTCCAGGAATACGGCCCGATCACCGGTGGTGTCCACGATGGGCTGCCACTGGTCCTGATAGCCGCGCGGCAGGTCCAGCATCATATTGTGATTGACGTCGATGAAGCGGGCGACGTTTTCGGCCCGTTCGATATACCGGCCCATCCAGTACACGGCATTGGCGACCCGGCTCAACAGGGAACTGGCTTGCGGCATCCTATTGCTCCTGTCCCTGCTGCCCGGCGGACGCGGAGAGGACCCAGGTGTCCTTGCTGCCTCCGCCCTGCGAGGAATTGACCACCAGCGATCCCTGCTTCATGGCCACGCGCGTCAAGCCGCCCGGCAGCACGTAAATTTCCTGGCCGCACAGAATGTACGGCCGCAGGTCCACGTGGCGGCCCTCGAAATGATCATCCACGATGGTGGGCACTCGCGAGAGCGCCAGCGTGGGTTGGGCGATGAAGTTCCGCGGGTCGTGCTCGATCTTCCGGGCGAACTCGGCGCACTGCGCTTTGGTGGAATGCGGCCCCACCAGCATGCCGTAGCCCCCCGACTCGTTGGCCGACTTCACCACCAGTTTCTCTAAGTTTTCCAGCACGTACTTGCGGTCCTGATCGCGCCAGCAAAGGTACGTCGGCACGTTGGGCAGAATCGGCTCAGCGCCTTCGTAATAGCGAATCATATCCGGCACATAGGCGTAGATCACTTTATCATCGGCAATCCCGTTGCCGGGAGCATTGGCCAGCGCGACCTTGCCGGACCGGTAGGCGGCCATGAGGCCGGGGACGCCCAGGAGGGAATCGGCGCGAAAGGCTTCGGGATCCAGGAAGTCGTCGTCCACGCGGCGGTAGATCACGTCGACGCGCTGGAGTCCGCGCGTGGTCCGCATGAAGACGCCCTCGCGGGTCACCACCAGGTCGCGGCCCTCCACGACCTGGACGCCCATCTGCTGGGCCAGGAAACTGTGCTCGAAGTATGCCGAGTTGTAGATGCCGGGAGTCAGCAGGACCACTCGCGGATTGGCGGCCCCGGGCGGCGCAATCGATTCCAGCATGGCCAGCAGGCGGCTGGGATATTCGGTAACGGGACGGACCGAAAGGCCTTCAAACACCGCCGGGAAGATCCGCTTTAAGACTTCGCGATTTTCGAGGACGTAACTCACGCCCGAAGGCACGCGCAGATTATCCTCGAGTACGTAATACTGGCCGTCGCGATCGCGCACCAGATCCGTGCCGGTGATGTGGCACCAGACGCCCCAGGGCGGATTCAGGCCATGACACTGCTTGCGGTAGGACATGGCCGACGTCACTACTTCGGCCGGAATGGTGCCGTCTTTCAGGATCTTTTGATCGTGGTAGACGTCGTCGAGGAAGGCGTTGAGGGCGTGAATGCGCTGCTTCAGGCCGCGCTCGATGTAGTCCCACTCGGCGGACGGAATGATGCGCGGCACCAGGTCGAAGGGAAAAATCCGCTCCGTGCCGGCGGAATCGCCATACACGTTGAAGGTGATTCCCATCTGCAGCAGCAGCCGTTCGGCGGCATGCTTATAGCGCAGCAACTGGCCGTCCGACAAGTTCTGAATGGTGTCCAGGAGAAGCTGAACGTGTCCCCGGGGGCGACCGTCCGCTTCGAACATCTCATCGTAGAAGCCTTGTGTTTCGTATGACGAGAACTGCACGATTCCCCATCTTGGCGCAGTTTACCCAAACGCGGAAACCAAAAATTTTATCAGAAGCATCAAAAAACTCTTGACTTGTATTATTCAACTAGTACACTATCATTTTAGATGAAGAGCTTGGGACAAAAGGTGAAAAAGCCCTTCGAATTCCGTTTGGACGAGCGAAGCGGCGTTCCGGTATATCGCCAGATCATCGACCAGATTCTGGGCGGCATCGCGGCAGGCAACCTGATCGCGGGCTACCAGCTGCCGACTGTCCGTCAAGTGGCGGTAGACCTCTCGATCAATCCGAACACGGTGATGCGGGCCTATCGTGAGATGGAAATTCGTGGAGTTCTGGAAACACAGCAGGGGACTGGAACTTTTATCAATCAGCAGAAAGTAAAACGCGACGATGTGGAGCGGCAGCGGCAGCTCAACCAGTTGGTGACCGAGTTTGTGTCGCGCGCGGGCGCCGCCGGCTTCACGGTCGAAGAATTGATGGAGCAAATCCATGAGCGTCAGAACGATTCTGAGAAAAACAGGAGATGATGCGATGAGGTCAAATCAGACGGAGATGCGTTTGAGCAGTGTCGGCATCACGCTATTCGTGGTCAGCTTGATCGCCGGGTTCGCGCTGGGCGGCCTGCTGGCCAATCCGGCGCCGGCGATCGCCGGAGCTTTGGCCGGCTTGTACCTGCTTTTCTCGCTGCGCATCGCCGACCAGTGGGAAAAGGTGGCGGTGCTGCGCTTCGGCCGCTATGCCGGACTGCGCGGACCGGGCCTGTTCCACATGATCCCGGTGGTGGATCAACTGAGCAGATACGTGGACCAGCGGGTCCAGGTGTCCAGCGTCTCGGCTGAATCCACCCTGACGCGCGACACGGTGCCGGTGAACGTGGACGCCATTGTCTTTTGGATGGTGTGGAACGCCGAGAAGTCGATTCTGGAAGTGCAGGACTTCACCCAGGCCATCATGATGAGCGCACAGACGGCGCTCCGGGAATCCATCGGACGGCATGAGCTCCACCAGATGGTGGCCGATCGGGAGACGCTGGGCCGGGAGCTCCAGCGCATTCTGGATGAGAAGACCAATCCTTGGGGCATCACGGTGCAGAGCGTCGAGATTCGCGATGTGCAGATTCCGAGCGATCTGCAGGACGCGATGTCGAGGGAGGCACAGGCGGAACGGGAACGGCGGGCGCGCGTGATTCTTGGCCAGGCGGAAACCGAGATCGCCGAGAAGTTCGCCCTGGCAGCGGCTACCTACCAGAACAATCCGGTGGCCATGCACCTGCGCGCCATGAACATGCTCTACGAGGCCATCAAGGAACGCGGCTCGATGGTAATTGTGCCTTCCAGTGCGGTGGAGACCATGGGATTAGGGGGAATGCTGGGTACCGCCTCCATGGGCGGCGCCAAGGTGCAATAACATGAGACTATGCGTTTGATTACGGTTACCCTCACGTTGGCTTTGGGCTGTGCGACTCTTTCCGCGGCGGAAACCAGCAAGACTGCTGAACGGTTGAACGATTCGACCGACCTGTTCGGCGAAGTGATGTCGACTCCCGACAAGTCAATTCCCCAGGACCTGCTGGATAAGAGCTACTGCGTGGTCCTGGTTCCGGGATTGAAGAAAGGCGCTTTCGGCTTCGGTGGAAAGTTCGGCCGCGGCTACGCGGTCTGCCGTCGGACCGGGGGACAGGGTTGGGGACCGCCGGCCGCGATCCGCATTGAAGGCGGGAGCTTCGGACTGCAGATCGGCGTCTCATCGAGCGACGTGATTCTGCTGGTGATGAATGAGCGGGGAATGAAGAAGCTCACGACCTCAAAGTTCACAATCGGCGCCGATGCCACGGCAGCCATCGGACCGGTGGGCCGCAACGCCACCGCTCAGACCGATGCGCTGATGACGGCGGAGATCCTCTCGTGGTCGCGGTCGCGGGGCGCGTTCGTGGGAGTGTCGCTGGATGGCGCGACGCTGCGCAACGACCTGGACGAGAATCAAGTGCTTTACGGCCAGCGCTGGACCAGCAAGCAGATCCTGGGCAGCGGCGCTAAAATTCCCGGAGTGGCCGAGAAGCTGATTGCCCAGCTCAGTAAATATTCGCCCCGGAAAACGAACTAGGCAAGGGCTCCGCCCTTGATATCCCTTCGGGATATGGGAGTCAGAAGGCAGGAGTCAGAAGACAGAATGACCGCGGCACCCAGTTGAGTCTGGGGGGCTTCCGAACACAATGTCTCAGAAAGTTTGAACTGTCTATCCGATTCCCGGCGATAACGTCCAATTAGCATGAACGGGCTGCTCAATGACCTGCGGTATACGTTTCGGACGCTGCGCCGGGACTCGGGATTCGCCACTTTCGCCATCATCATCGTGGGTCTGGGGATCGGCGCCAGCGCCACCCTTTTCAGTGTGGTGAATGCGCTGCTGCTGCAGCCGCTCCCCTTTCACGAACCGGCGCGGCTGGTCTGGATCACGAATCGCGACGTATCCGGGCTCTCAGGCCAGACCAGCCAGGTAAACCATCTGCTGGACTTGCGGGAGAAGGCTCAGTCCTTCAGTGAATTGGGCGGCTACTTCGCCTTCTACGGTGTCGGCGATTCGGTGCTCAGCGGAGAGGGCGAGCCGGAACGGTTGAGCCTGGCGCCGGTCACGGGGAACTTTTTTCCGCTGCTGGGCGTGCAGCCGATCCTGGGGCGCAACTTCAATGAGGAGGAGTGTAAGTGGCGCGGTCCTCAGGCCGTTTTGTTGAGCTACGGATTCTGGCAGCGGCGGTTTGCCGGCGACCGGACCATCGTAGGCCGCAATCTGATTCTGGATGCGAAGCCGGTGAGCGTGATCGGAGTCCTGCCGGCCAGTTTCGATTTCAGTTCGATTTTCGCCCCGGGCAGCCATATCGATCTGTTCGGCGCCTTTCCGCTGACTCCGGAGACCAATCGCTGGGGCAATACTCTGGCGATTGTGGGCCGCCTGAGGCCTGGCATTTCGGTGAGCGCCGCGGGCGCCGAAGTGCGCATCCTGGCCGGCCAGATCACGGCCGCGCATCCCGAGGCCAATAGTTTCGAAGGTCACGTGACGGCGCTTTCCGAGCATGTGAGCGGGCGCATTCGCCTGGCTCTGTTCGTGCTGGCGGGGGCCGTGGGCGTGGTGATGCTGATTGTTTGCGCGAATCTGTCGAACCTGCTGCTGGCGCGCACCGCTTCGCGGCAGAAGGAAATCGCGATTCGTACGGCGCTCGGCGCTGCGCAGGGTCGCCTGGTGCGGCAGATGCTGACCGAGGGCGTTACGCTTTCCGGATGCGGGGCGGCGCTGGGACTGCTGCTGGCGTTGGCCGGCACGCGCGCGGTGGCGCATCTGGACGCCATCAGCCTGCCGCTGCTCCACAGTGTCCGGCTGGATTCGACGGCCCTGGTGTTTAGCCTGCTCATGGCGCTTGGGACGGGCATCGTGTTCGGTTTGGCGCCGGCCATTTCCGTGAAGGCCGCGGCGCTACACGATGCGCTCAAAGACACTGGCCGCGGCACCACCGAAGGCAAGCACCGCCAGTGGATTCGCAGCGGGCTGGTGGTGACTGAGGTGGCTTTCGCCTGCGTGCTGCTGGTGGGCGCCGGCCTGTTGATCCGCAGTTTCCTGCGCGTGCTGGACGTCAACCTGGGTTTTCGTCCGGAGCGGGCTGCCCACGTCCGCGTGGACCCGGCGCGCGGCTTCGACACGCAGGAAGCGCAGAACGCCTACTTTGACGATGTCTTGCGGCGCGCCAAGAGCGTGCCCGGCGTGACCACGGCAGGTCTGACCGACGCGCTTCCGCTGGGCCGCAACCGCTCCTGGGGCGTGGCCGCTAAAGGCCAGACCTATCCCAAGGGCAAGTTCCCGGTGGCGTACGTCCGCATCGTCAGCGACGGCTACATTGGAGCGATGGGGATCGCTCTCCGCGCCGGCCGCGATCTTTCCGAACGCGACACCAATGCCACCGAGCCGGTGATGCTCATCAACGAGACCATGGCCCGCACGCTTTTCCCGGGCCAGAACGCCGTGGGGCAACTCATGCGAGTGAACGGCGACCGGCGCGTGGTCGGCATCGTCTCCGACGTCCGCCATCTGGCGCTGGAAGAAGGCTCCGGGATGGAAATGTACCTGCCGCTGCGGCAGAGCCGCGACTATTCGTCCGTCGACCTGGTGATTCGCACCAGTTTGCCGCCCGACAAACTGGCACCCGCCGTCCGCGCCGCCCTTCAGCCCATCGCCCCTACGATTTCCGGCAGCGAGTTCGGCGACTTGCAGCAGTTAGTGGATAAGGCGGTGTCACCCAGACGCTTCGTGGTGCTGCTACTCGGCAGCTTCGCCCTGTTCGCGCTGGTGCTGGCGTCGCTCGGCATCTACGGCGTGATCTCGTATTCGGTGGGACAGCGAACGCAGGAGATCGGCATCCGCATGGCGCTGGGCGCTTCGGCCGGCAGTCTGGAGGCGCGCATCCTCGGGCAGACTCTGGGGATGGCGGCGGCGGGCATCCTGCTGGGCTCGGTGGCATCGTGGATCCTGGCACGCTCTCTCAGCGGACTTCTATACGGCGTCACGACGGGAGATCCGCTGACCTTCGCCGGGATGCTCGGGGTGCTTTTGGCCGTTTCCGCGGTAGCCGGCTACCTGCCGGCACGGCGCGCCTCGCGCATCGATCCATCGATCGCGCTGCGCGCCAACTGAGCGGCTCAAATCGGCGAGAATGGCTCTATGACGCCCGATGATTTCCGGCAACTGGCACTGAGCCTTCCCGAAACTACGGAAAAGGCCCACATGGAGCATCCCGATTTCCGGGTCCGCGGGAAGATCTTCGCGACGCTGGGTTATCCGGCCGTGGGGTGGGCCATGGTGAAACTCCCGCCGGAGCAGCAGGCCAATTTCGTGCAGGCATACCCCGCCGCATTCGTCCCGGTCAAAGGCGCTTGGGGCCGCCAGGGATCTACCAACGTGATCCTGGAAAAGGCCACGAAAACCAACGTCCGAAAGGCTCTCACCGAAGCCTGGAACGCCGTCAGTGGGAGCCAAGGGCTCCGCCCTTGAAATCCCGGCGGGATTTGGGAGGCAGGAGTCAGAAGTCAGGAGTCAGAATGCACGTGCACGTGAATGGTAAGAGAATCAGTGACTTGGAAGGAGCTCAAGTCTAGGAAACGGCGTATTCGCTGCCGCCCAGCACCGCCGCTACCGCCGAGCATAAACGATCGGGATGCACCGGCTTGAGCAGCGTGGCATCGGCGCCCAACAGTTTCGCGGTATTCAAGAACTGTCCGCCGAAAGCCCCCGACATGGCGATGATTTTCACCTTTGGAAACTGATGCTTGATCGCCTGAATGGTCTCGATCCCTTCCTGGTTCGGCATCACCAGGTCTGTGATGACAAGGTCCAGTTCAATGCCGCGGCGGAGCATGTCGCAGGCCTGCCGTCCATCCGACGCGACGGTCACGTGGTAGCCCTCGGCCGTCAACAGTTCGTGAAACAGCCCGCGGATACTGTCCTCGTCGTCCACCACCAGGATGGTCTTCGGCCGCCGTGCTTGTCGGGTGCCCAATACTTCCCGGACCTTCGCGGCCAGTTCTTCCGGCCCGAACGGCTTCGGCAGATACCCCACGTCCGGTCCCAGAAGATCTTCCTGGCGAATGAGGTCATGCACATACCCGGACATGTATACCGTCTTCACTCCCGGCCGCAGCAGCCGCATTTGCTGCGCCAGGAGTTTGCCATCCATCCCAGGCATCACGACGTCCGTCAGCAGTAAGTGAATGGGCCCCTGATAACGTGCCGCAACTTCCAAAGCCTCCGGCCCCGCCCCGGCGCCGAGCACTTTGTAGCCATAGCTTTCCAGCGTTTCCGTGGCCAGTTGCAATACATCGGGCTGATCCTCAACCACCAGAATGGTCTCCACGCCTTGCATCTCCATAGTTATGTCATCAATCGGCTGAATGGCCCGCTAACATGAGGTCTTGAAGATTAAGTATTTGTAACCATAGCATAAGGCCCGAAACGAACTGACATACATTTACACGGAAGTTTCGATACTTTTACATACACCGGGACCCTACCGCCGGTCCGCCGCATATATATAAGTGGAGGGGAATTCAAATGGCCGCACTCAAGATGCTGTTGGACCCCCATAAAATGGGGATGGAAGCCGAGAAGCTGGAAGACAACCTGCGGAAACGCATTGTCGGTCAGGATGCAGCGCTGCGCCACATCGTGGATGTATACCAGACCTATTTGGCGGGAATGTCTCCCGCGGGGCGGCCGATCGGCAATTTCCTCTTTCTGGGGCCCACCGGATCCGGCAAGACCCGCACCGTGGAAGCTGTAGCCGAGAGCCTGTCCGGCGACCCCCGCGCCGTCATCAAAATCGACTGCGCCGAGTATCAGCACGGCCACGAGATCGCCAAATTGATCGGCTCGCCTCCCGGATATTTGGGCCACAAAGAGACCCACGCGCTGCTCTCGCAGGAAGCTCTGGACCAGCACCATACCGACGCCGTCAAGCTGAGCTTCGTGCTGTTCGACGAGATTGAAAAGGCCAGCGATGCTTTGTGGAACCTGCTGCTTGGAATTCTCGACAAGGCCACGCTGACGCTCGGCGACAATCGGCGCGTCGATTTTTCACGCTCCCTGATCTTCCTCACCAGCAACCTGGGCGCCGCCGAAATGGATTCGATTCTGCATCCGCGCCTGGGCTTCCGCCTGCATGAGCCGGTGGTGGCCGCCGCGCAGGCCGGCCGTCTGGATAGCGCCGGCACCGAAGCCGCGCGCCGCCGCTTCTCGCCGGAATTCATGAACCGGATCGACCGGACGGTGGTCTTCAACCCGCTGGGTCACGACGAACTGCAGTCCATCCTGACTCTTGAATTGGATGGCGTACAGCGGCGCATCCGGCTGGCCGCAGGCGCGCCCGACCTGGATTGCGCGGTGACCGCCGGCGCCCGCGAATTCCTGCTGGCCGAGGGCACCGACTCCCGTTACGGTGCCCGCCACCTGAAACGCGCCGTCGAACGGCTGCTGGTGCAGCCCGTGGCCAATCTGATCGCCTCCGGTCAATTGCAGGCGGGCGACTCGCTGGGTGTAGACTTCGACGCGGCCGTGAAGTGCCTGGTCTTCAGCAAGGAAGCCCCGGTGGTGATCGGATCGATGGCTGCGTAAGGTAACAAGGGCGCTTAATGACGTGCGCGGCTCTGCAGATTCAGCGCCTTACTGTTAGCGCATCTGCAGGGCCAGGACCGACGCGATCTGTCCGGGCGCGGCGGCAGGCAGCGTCACCGTAACATCGCTACCGCTCTGTTTCATCTTGAGGGCCTTGTGCGAAGCGTCGGCCAGCAGATAGGCCTTCGCCACTTGGCCCTTCACATTCTTCAACTCGAAGCTGGGGCCGGGCCACTTGAAGAACGTGATGTACAGCTTGCCGGGCTTGGTGGTGCAGCGCCAATCCGTGGCCATTTTAAAGCCCGGCCGGCCCTTCTTATCGTGGGTCGTCTCGTCCACCTGGCCGAGTTCTTCGCCGAATGGCGTGGGACCCGCGCCGTAAATCGCCTCGCCATTCACCTTCAGCCACCGGCCCACCGTGCGCAGATTGTCCTGGCTGGCCTGGGGTATCACGCCTTCCGACGTAGGCCCGACATTCAGCAGATAGTTTCCGCCCTTGCTGGCGATGTCCACCAGTTTGAAGGTCAGATCCTCGGGCGACTTCCAGTCCGTATCGTCCTTCTTGAAGCCCCAGGTATGGTTCAGCGTGGCGGGAACTTCCCAATCGCCGGTCACCACCTGATTGGGAATGCTGTTGTCGCCCATGGACACGTAGTCGCCGGCTTTGCCCAGGCGGCCGTCAATCAGGGTCGCCGGTTGCGTGGTCCGCAGGATATCGGCGAAGCGCTGCGCCCGGTCGCCCACATTCATCATGCGCGGCGTATCGAACCAGACCAGGCAGATCGGACCGTAATTGGTGAGCAGTTCCTTGACCTGCGGCTCGGCTTTCGAGCGCAGATACTGGTCGAAGTCCTTCTTATCGTCAGGACCGAAGTCCCAGGTGTTGCCCGCGCCGTTCGGTTCGTGCCAGTCCTGCGCCTGCGAGTAATAGAAGCCGAAGCGGATGTGGTGGCGCGCGCAGGCCTCGGCCAGTTCCTTTAACGGATCGCGATGGAACGGCGTGGCGTCATAGATGTTGTACTTGCTTACAGCCGAGTGGTACATGGCGAAGCCATCGTGGTGCTTGCTGGTGATCACGATGTACTTCATGCCGGCGTCTTCCGCCATTTTGACCCACTCTTCGGCGTTGAACTTCACCGGGTTGAACTGCGTGGCAAGCTGTTCGTATTCCGTGACCGGAATCTGGGCGCGATTCATGATCCACTCGCCGATGCCGGCAATCGGCTTGCCCTTCCACTCACCGGCCGGAATGGAATATAGGCCCCAGTGGATGAAGAGTCCGAACTTGGCTTCGCGGAACCAGGCCATCCGCTCGTCCTGAGTCGGGGTAGCGGCAGAGGCGGCGAAGCACACGGCCATCGTCGCAGCGGCAATCTTTAGCGGTAAAGTCATCTGCCCTCCATTGCCGCACATCCGTCCGCCGAATTCAACTCATTATGGCCAAAGGCGGAGGACGGCCTTGCCGGTGGGTCCGTTATACAGGAGCTCCACTTCGTGGATGCCCTTGGAGAGGCCGGTGTAGCGGAAGAAGATGAAGCCCGCCTGGGGCAGGGGACGGTCGCCTTCCGGGAGAGCGGCTTTCTGGACGCGGACCTGGAGGGCGCGCTTGATGGGAAACGGCACCGGAGGTGGCGGGGGCGGCGTGCTGCCGGGCCCATTGTCCTGTCCACCACCGCCACCGCCGCCCCCACCGATGGCGGTCTTGGAGTGGGGCGCGGCGGGTGGTTCCCAATCCGGATCCTTCACCGATTCCAAGACCAGACCAAAGGGCTGGTTAGGCAGGGCCGATTTCTTGCCATTGACCCGGAGGGAGAAGTCGTCGGCGGATATCGTGGTGTGCGCGCCGGGCGCGCCGTAGACACCCACTTCCACCACAACGTAGTCCTCGGTGGTGAGGGTTCCCTGCGCGGTGGGAATGGAATGGCCTTTGAACTCGGCGGCGATGATGATGGGTCCGGATTTCGCCTGCCGCTGATAGTCCAGGGCGGTGGCACGGGGCGGCAGGCCCTTGGATTCCTCCTTGGGCGGCGGCGTTTGCGCCGGCAGGCAGAGGCAGACGGCGGAAATGAGGAGAGAAGCCCTCAAAGAAAACGGAAATTGCATTTCAATTACGAAGCTAACACATGAGAGGGTGCGATTAGGGTAGACCGCGGGCACGGAGGGATTAGAGGTTGATGATCACATCTTGACAGTCAAGTGGAAGATGCGTTACTGTCGGGCGTACGGTTTCGCCGGACTGATTATGGACAATCCCAATACTGACGTCATTCAGGGCACGCTCGACATGCTGATCCTGAAGACTTTGAGCCTCGAGCCGATGCATGCGTTCGGCATCACCCGGCGGGTCGAACAAATCTCGCGGGGAGTGTTCAAAGTGAACCCGGGATCGCTGCTTACTGCCTTGCAGCGACTGGAGCGTGCAGGATGGCTGGATGCCGGCTGGCGTCAAACGGAGAACTCGCGGCGCGCCAAGTTCTACTCGCTCACTCGTTCCGGAAAGAAGCAGTTGGAGATCGAGACTGCGGACTGGACACGGCGCGCGTCGGCGATTGCGCGGCTGCTGAAGGCGGAGGGCTAGTCGATGTCTCTCTGGCGCCAGCTCACGCGCGGCCTTCGCGCCCTCACGCACCGGGAGGCCGCTGATCGGGATGTCGCCGATGAGGTGCGGGACTATCTGGAAAGGGCTACTGCCGCGTTGGAGGCGAGCGGGCTCTCTCCAGACGATGCGCGGCGTGCCGCGAGGCTGGAGTACGGCAGTCCAACGGCCATTCGCGAACAGGTACGCTCTTCCGGCTGGGAAGGCCTGTTGGAAACGCTCGCCGCCGATCTGCGTTATGCCGCGCGTCAATTGCTCCACAATCCGGGCTTTGCGCTGGTCGGAATTCTTACGCTAGCGCTCGGCATCGGGGCCAGCACGGCGATCTTCAGCGCCGTGAATCCTATTTTGTTCCAGCCATTGCCGTATCCCGATGCCGGCCGTTTGACGATGATTCGGGAGATGCCACGCAGCGGCTCGCCCCGACGCCCGACCTTCGGCACATTCCACGGATTGGCGGAGAGCAGCCGCACCTTCGACGCCATGGCGGTGATGAAACCGTGGCAGCCGACGATGGTGGGGAACGATCAGCCGGAACGCTTCGAGGGTCAACGCGTGAGCGCGGCCTATTTCCGGACGCTCGGCGTTGCGCCGTCGATCGGGCGCAACTTCGAGGCATCGGATGACCAGTTCCGTGGTCCCAATGTGATCGTACTGAGTGACCGCTTGTGGCGGCGGCGCTTCGCTGGAGACAGCGCGGTCCTAGGCAAACAGGTAATGCTCGACGACACCTTATTCACGGTCATCGGTGTGATGCCGGGTTCCTTCGAGAACGTGCCCGCCCCCTCCGCGGAGCTTTGGGCGCCCTTGCAGTACGATCCATCGCTCCCCGCGGAAGGCCGCGAGTGGGGTCACCACTTGAGCATGGTGGGACGGCTGCATCCGGGTGTGAGCGCGAATCAGGCCGGCACTGAACTGAATGCGATCCTCCATCCGTTCGCTCAGATGCACGAGAGAGGGTACGAATGCTGCGGCGGCACTCCCGATGGGATGGTTGTGACCCGGCTGCAGGACGAGATCACGCGCGGCGTCAAACCGGCGCTGCAAGCCATTCTCGGTGCTGTGGTTCTGGTGCTGCTGATCGCGTGCGTGAACGTGACCAATCTTCTGCTGGCGCGTAGCACGCGACGGCGTAGTGAATTCGCCCTGCGCGCCGCGTTGGGCGCCGGACAAGGACGTTTGATCCGGCAACTCCTTTCAGAGAGCCTGCTGCTTGCAGTGCTTGGCGGCATCGTGGGAATGGCGATCGCGCAGATTGGCGTGCGGGCGCTGGTTGCGTTCAGTCCACCGGGACTTCCTCGGATCGGCGCGATCGGCGTCGATCGCGCGGTCTTTGTCTTCGGATTCGGGATCACCTCGCTGGTTGGCCTGATGGTAGGGCTGGCGCCGGCGCTTCGGGCATCGCACAGCGACCCGCAGAACGGGCTGCAACAAAGCTCACGGACGACAGTTGGCGGCCATCAGTTCACTCGTCGGGTGCTGGTTGTGGCCGAGGTCGCGCTGGCCCTTGTGCTGCTGGTCGGCGCGGGGCTGCTGCTGCGCAGCCTGGAAAACCTGTTTGGAATCGACCCGGGGTTCGATGGCAGACACCTGTTGACGATGCAGGTGCAGGAATCCGGACGCCGATTCAACGACGATAGCGTGCGGGCCCGATTCTACTCACAGGCGCTGGAGGCAGTGCGACAGGTTCCCGGCATCACCAGTGCGGCGTTCACAAGCCAACTGCCGTTGAGCGGAGATTTCGCCGTCTATAACATGGAGCTGGAGTCTCACCGGAACGAAAAATCCGAAGGCCTCCTTCAATATGCCGTGAGTCCGGCCTACTTCGACACGATGAGAATTCCGTTGAGAGGCGGCCGCCTGCTGGAGGAGCGTGACCGCGCGGGACGACCCCAGGCGGTTCTGATCAGCGAGTCGTTTGCGAAACGTAAGTTTCCGGGTCAAAATCCGATCGGACAGCGGGTTCGCATTGGCGCCGGCGTGGGACATGCAGACCGTCCGTGGGCCAGCATTGTGGGAGTGGTGGGCGACGTGAAGCAGACGTCTCTGGCTGTGAGCGCGCCCGACGCTTTCTACACGACAATGACACAGTGGGATTGGGTGGACACGGCGCAATCGCTGGTGGTCCGAGCACATGGCGATGCAGCGGCCCTGGCTCCAGCGATCAGAAAGGCAATCTGGTCTGTGGACAAGGACCAGCCGGTGGTCCGGGTCGCCACGATGGACAAGCTGCTCACCGAGTCGCAGGCAGAACGCCATTTTGCGTTGGTGTTGTTCGAGGCTTTCGGTTTCGTGTCGTTGGTATTGGCAGCCGTCGGCATCTATGGGGTCCTCTCGGGCAGCGTCAACGAGCGAATGCGCGAGATCGGTGTGCGGGCTGCACTGGGCGCGTCTCGCCGGGACATCCTCGGCTTGATTCTCCGCCAGGGAATGACGCTCACCGGGATCGGTGTCCTGATCGGACTGGGCGGAGCCGTAGCTGCGAGCCAAGCTCTTATTTCGATGCTATACGGGATTACGCGATTCGATCCGATCACCTATTTCGGTGTCGTGGCGCTGCTCGCGAGCGTGTCGGGAATTGCATGCTGGGTGCCCGCGTGGCGTGCCGCAAAGGTCGATCCGTCGATCACGTTCAGGGCCGGGTAGTGTTAGACTCAGGTGTTTCAAGTCTGAAATCCTATGAAGCTTGCGGTCATCGACTACGTTATTCTGGCCCTCTATTTTCTATTCGTTCTGGGAATCGGATGGCGGCTGCGCAAGAAAATCTCGACCAGCGGAGACTTCCTGACGGCCGGCCATTCGGTGCCTATCTGGATCACGAGTCTGGCATTTCTGGCCGCCAATTTAGGGGCGCAGGAACTGGTGGGCATGTCGGGGAATGGTGCCAAGTACGGCATCATGACGGCCCATTTTTACTGGGTGGGCGCGGTTCCCGCCATGATCTTCGTGGGGCTGTTCATGATGCCCTTTTATTACGGCAGCCGGGCGCGGAGCGTGCCGGAATATCTCAAGCTTCGCTTCGATGAGAAGACGCGCACGTTGAACGCGCTCGCCTTCGCCGTGATGACGATCTTTTCCTCCGGCATCTCGATGTATGCGCTGGGCCTGTTGATGCGGCTGGTGCTGGGCTGGAGCTTCGAAACCAGCGTCCTGGTTTCGGCCGCGATCGTGCTGGCATATACATTTCTGGGTGGACTGACGAGCGCCATTTATAACGAAGTGCTGCAGTTTTTCCTGATTGTGGTGGGCTTCTCGCCGCTGGCGATCATGGCCGTTACCAAGGCCGGCGGATGGAGCGGCATGGCGTCGCGCGTGCCGGCCGTCATGACCCACAGTTGGAAGTACATGGGTAGCGCGCAGCAGAACCCGATGGGCATTGAAGTCTTCGGCATGGTGGCGGGGCTCGGCTTCGTTTTGTCCTTCGGTTACTGGTGCACGGACTTCCTGGTGATTCAGCGCGCGATGGCCGCGAATTCCATGTCGGCGTCGCGGCGCACCCCGGTGCTGGCCGCGCTTCCCAAGATGATGATGCCGTTCATCGTGATTGTGCCGGGTATCGCCGCGCTGGCGCTCTCGAAAATGGCGGTAGGGTACGATCTGCCGATGAAGAACGGCGGACCGGATTACGATCAGGTGCTGACGACGCTGATGGGCAAGTTTTATCCGGCCGGCATGCTCGGGGTAGGGCTGACTGGGCTAATGGCGTCGTTCATGTCCGGGATGGCGGGCAATGTCACGGCCTTCAATACCGTGTTCACTTACGACATTTACCAGAGCCACATTCGCCGGGGCGCGCCGGACGCGCATTACCTGATGGTGGGGCGGCTGACGACGGTGGGCGGTGTGCTGTTATCGATCGGCGCGGCGTACCTGGCGGCGTCCTATAACAGCATCAACGACCTGCTCCAACTGGTGTTCAGCTTTGTGAATGCGCCGCTGTTCGCCACCTTCCTGCTGGGCATGTTCTGGAAGCGCACCACCGGGCACGGCGCTTTTTATGGCCTGCTGAGCGGCACCCTGGCCGCGGCCGCGACCCACGGTTTAACGCTCTCCGAGGGCAAAGGCGGCTGGCTCGGCACGATTCATACCTTCCCATCGCCCATGGCGCAGAATTTCTGGATCGCGATCTGCGCGTGGACGGTCTGCTTCCTGACCACCATTCTGGTGAGTCTGGCTTCGAAGCCTCGCGCCGAGAACGAGCTGGTGGGCCTGGTTTACGGGCTTACGGAACACAAGCACGATGAGGGCGTGGTCTGGTACAAACGTCCGGCGCCCCTGGCTATTCTGGTGGGAGTGCTGGCGATTATTCTGAATCTCTGGTTTGCCTAATATGCTGGACTTGCGATTGCCTTCGGGCGCATTTTTTTCGCTGCTGGGAATCATCCTCATCGCCATGGGGATTTTGAATCCGACTGACCATGCGGCGTTGACCGATTCGAACGTGAATCTCTACTGCGGCGTACCGGTGCTGGCGTTCGGGCTGTTCCTGCTGTTTCTGGCACGGCGGGCATCGCGCAACAGTCATGATTAATCGATTCCGGGAACGTTTTGGCTCCGTCGAGGGCCTGCGCACCTTCCGCGCTCCGGGCCGCACCAACCTGATTGGCGAGCACACCGATTACAACATGGGCCTGGTGCTGCCGGTGGCGCTGGATCTGGCTACCGACGTTGCGGCGGCGCCCAATGCGGACGGCAAGCTGCGCATTTATTCCGAGCATCGCGACGAAATGGCGGAGTGGGATCTGGCCGCGGTGGGCGGACTGGCGGCGTCGCACCATTGGAGCGACTACCCGATTGGCGTGGCGCACGAGTTGATGGCGCTGGGTTTCGACCTGCGGCCGGCCAATCTGTATATCCGCAGTACGGTGCCGGAGGGGTCGGGGCTGAGCTCGTCCGCGGCGCTGGAAGTTTCTTCGGCGCTGGCGTTTCTGAACGGCCGTGAGATCGATCCACTGGAACTGGCGAAACTGTGCCAGCGGGCGGAGCGCAATTTCGTCGGCGTGCCGTGCGGAATTATGGACCAGTACATCGCGGTGTTCGGGCGCGCGCATTGCGCGGTGGAGATCGACTGCCGCAGCTTGGGAAATCGACTGGTCACGCTGCCGCCGGAGATCACGTTCGTGGCGGTGAACACGATGGTGAAGCATGCGCTGGCCGGGTCGGCATATCAGGATCGCGTGCAGGAATGCGCCGCGGCGGTGGCCGGAGTGCAGTCGCGATTCCCGGAGGCGCAGAGTCTGCGGGACGTGACGCCGGAGCAATTCGAGAGCGTGGCCGGCGAGTTGGAGCCGCTGATTGCGCGGCGGGGACGGCACGTGGTGACGGAGATTGCGCGGGTGGGCCGTTTTGTGGAAGCGAGCAGCCGGGTGGAGCTGACGGAGATGGGCGCGCTGATGGTGCAATCGCACCGGAGCTTGCAGCACGATTACGAGGTGAGCTGCGCGGAGCTGGATTTTCTGGTGGACACGGCACTCACGCTGCCGGGCGTATTCGGGTCGCGGATGACCGGCGGGGGTTTCGGGGGATGCACGGTGACGATGCTGCGTCCTGACGACGTGCCGGCGTTTCGGGAAGCGATCACGGCGGCGTATCAGGGGCGGTATGGGGTGGAACCCGCGATTTATCCTTGCAATCCGTCGGATGGGGCGCGGGAGTTGGCGTAGCAAGAGTTCTGGCGAGCGGGAAAGGACCGACGACAAAAGGCGATCGTCCGTCCTACTCAAATTTCTGAGAGGAATTCCGTGCTTGGGGGACTAGTTAGCAAATAGATAGAGAATGTCCTTCAAGGCGGGGCAAGTCGGTTCCTTTTGCCCCGTCCGAGGGATACCGCAGTCGGCTACACTCGTTTCAGATGCCGCCCTGGATTACGCTGGCCAATTTCTTCACGCTCCTCCGACTCCTGCTGGTACCGTTCGTCATTCAGGCGATTCTATCCGGCCGTCCGGTGCTGGCGCTCGGCCTGTTTTTCGTTGCCGCCGTTACCGATGTGATGGATGGGGCTGCGGCACGCCGGTTGGGCAGCGTCACGCAGAGCGGGGCGTATTTCGACCCGATCGCGGATAAAGCTCTCTTAAGCGGCGTCTTTGTGGCGCTGGCGGTGGCCGGGTCGGTACCGCGCTGGCTGGTGGCGGTGGTGCTGGGGCGGGATTTGTACATTCTGGCGGCGGTGGGCGTGATGCTGAGGTTCACGAAGCTCAGGAAGTTCCCCCCTAGCGTCTGGGGCAAACTGTCAACCTTTGTACAGATCTGCAGTGTGGTGGTTTGGATGACGCGGGACAGCCTGAAATTTTCTCTTCTGCAGGGGCTATCGACCGCAATGATATGGATCTGCGCGGGTTTCACGATCTGGAGCGGTCTCCATTACACGTGGCGGGGAATTCAGGTGGCGCGGGCGCATTGACGCCCGTGGCGCTCGGGAGTAGTCTAAAGCTAGACGGCAATTCGATGACTCGCTATTCGCCCGCACGACACTATCTTTGGTTTGGTACTGCCGCTGTTGTGTTGGCCGCGTTTTCCACGTGGCGAGGCCGAAGTTTTCCGCTGGTCTATATCCCCGCGGTACTATTCGTCCTGATTGCAGGCGCCTTGTTCGCCATGGCGCTGCGCCCCTCGGTAGAGGTCCACGAAGGTTATATTTCGATTGGCCGCCGCATCATTCCCTGGATGGACATCCGCCGTCTGGACCGGACGGGCTGGGTATCTCCCCTGATTGTGCGGATCACGCTCTTCGACGATTCGCGGATTCTGCTGGTGTATCCGGGAGACCTGGATTCCTGCAACAGCCTGCTTGGCCGCCTGCGCCGCATGTCGCGCGACGCCCTCATCGATGGCATTCCTTACCGTCAGTATTGGGGCGAAGTTCTGGCCAACGGCGGTGAACGCAAACAGCCGCCGGCTCCCCGGTACCGCGTTCTCCGGCCGGAGGACGAGGCCGAAGTCGAGCGTTTGTACCAGAGACTCAAAACGGTGGGCAACCTGGACCAGAAGAATTCCACGGACGAGAAGTAGTTCGTGGAATGTGGGAATCGCTAGCTACCATCCGTAAATATTTATGGCGTTACCGCTGGGGCATGGTGCTGGGCACTGCGTGCCTGGTGCTAAAGGACTTGGCGCAGGCGCTGCAGCCTCTGATGATCGGCCGCGCGGTGGATGCGCTGGCCGGGCATAACGGGCTTTTCGTCCGCTTCGCGGCGTACCTGCTGGGGCTGGCGCTCATCAAGGGCGTGTTTCAGTTCGGCATGCGCGTGATCATCATCGGCATCTCGCGGGATACCGAGTATGACCTGCGCAACGACCTGTTCGCGCATCTGGTGACCCTGGCGCCCGAATACTATGGACGCACGCGCACGGGCGATATCATGGCGCGCGCCACCAATGATCTGAATGCGGTGCGGATGATGCTGGGGCCGGGCGTGATGTATTGCGCCGAGACCAGCCTCACGTTTGTGCTGGCGGTGGCCATCATGGTGTCGGTGGACTGGCGGCTGGCTTTCTATGCCCTTCTGCCGGCGCCGGCCGTGAGCTTCGCGGTGGTCTTTTTCGGACGCAAGATCCATCGCCGGTTCGAGGCCATTCAGGCAATGTTCTCGGATATTTCCAGCCGGGTGCAGGAGAATCTTTCGGGCGTCCGGATGATCCGCGCCTTCGTGCAGGAACGGGCGGAACTGCGCCGGTTTGAGGAGCTGAACCGGGAATACATCGGACACAATCTGAAGCTGGTGCTGATTCAGGGAATTTTCCAGCCGCTATTGGAAGTGCTGATCGGTTTCACGTTTCTGGTGGTGCTTTGGATGGGCGGCCACGACGTGCTGACGGGCCGGATCACGATTGGCAACTTCGTGATGTTCAACACGTACATGGGCATGCTGGTGTGGCCCATGATCGCGTTGGGCTGGGTGGTGAATCTGATGCAGCGCGGCAGCGCCTCGCTGGACCGGATCAATCAGATTCTGCTGGAGAAGCCGGCGATCGCGGCGCCTGGTTCGCCACTGGCGCTCACGGGCGTGCGGGGCGAGATCGAATTTCGCGGCGTCGTGATGCAGTACGGCAGCGGCCGGGCGCTGGACGGTGTGGACCTGCGGATTCCGGCCGGCGCGACGGTGGCGATTGTGGGCCACACGGGCAGCGGCAAAAGTACCCTGGTCAATCTGGCTCCGCGGCTTTTCGACCCGACGGAGGGCGCGGTGCTGCTGGACGGGATCGATTTGCGGCGCGCGGATCCGGCCGAGGTCCGGCGGCACATCGGCTTCGTCCCGCAGGAGACGTTTCTGTTCAGCGCCACGATTGCGGAGAATATCGCCTTCGGGGTGGAGAGGGCGAGCGAGGAACAGGTGCGCCGCGCGGCGGAGATTGCGGGACTGGCGGGAGATATCGAGGGCTTTCCGCAGGGCTACCGGACGATGGTGGGCGAGCGCGGCATTACGCTATCGGGCGGGCAGAAACAGCGCACCGCGATTGCGCGGGCGATTCTGCGCGATCCGCGAATTTTGATTTTGGACGATGCGCTTTCGAGCGTCGACACCATGACCGAAGAACGGATCCTAACGCATCTGGCGGGCGTGATGCGCGGCCGCACGGTGATTCTGATCTCGCACCGCGTTTCGACGGTGAGGCAGGCGGACTGCATCGTGGTGCTGGAAAAGGGACGCATTGTGGAACAGGGCACGCACGCCGAACTGGTGGAGGCGGGCGGCTACTACGCCGAGTTGGCGCAGAAGCAGATGCTGGAAGAGGAACTCGAAGCCATCTGAGGCGGTTGCGCCGGGATGCCGTCCCGGAGTATCGTCATTTCGTGACCATCTCCCGACGCACTGTTCTCACCGCCATGTCCGCGGCCGCCGCCGCACAGGCCCAACGCAACCGGCCTCCGAACTGGAAGCCGCGACTCGGCGTCCTCATGCAGTACTCGGACGCGAACCTGGAGTTCATCAAGAACGAGGGTTTCACCAGCGCCCAACTGCGCATCAATCCCGATCAGGTGGACGACAACGCCATCGCGGCGATTAAAGACAAGATCGCCAAGAGTGGAATCTACATTTCTTCGCTGGCTGTGGATGGCAATCATATCGATCCCGATCCGGCACGCCGCACGAAGCAGAATGATTACACCGTGAAGTGCCTGAAGCTCTGCGGGAAGCTCGGCATCCCCAATATCGGCGGCCAGAGCGGCACCATTCCGAACATGCCGCTGCAGCAGCAGGTGGACGAGATCGTGAAGGTTTACAACGAGAAATATTTTCCGGTCTGCGCGGAGAATAAGGTGCGGATTCTGTGGGAGCCCTACGCGGGCGGCCCGAATATCGCGACAGGACCGGTGGGTTGGGAAGCGCTGTTCAAGGCGTTCGGACCGGCGCAGTATGTGGGACTGCAGTTCGACCCATCGCACCTGGTGTGGCAGTTCATGGATCCGATCGCGGCCGCGCGGGAGTTCGCCGATAAGATTTACGACGTGCATCTGAAGGACACGGAAATTCTCTGGCACGTGGTGAAGCGCGGCGGAATTCAGCCGGTGAATCGGGCGCGCTGGTGGCGTTTCCGGGTGCCGGGTTACGGGTCGGTGGATTGGAAGGCGTTCTTTAGCGTG
>DASZMZ010000002.1:0-29393 GCA_035551455.1 Candidatus Sulfopaludibacter sp. | reverse complement strand
ACCGTTTCGAATCTAAAGCCCCTGTCCAGCAGCAGAGGGACGAGGCGGCGGACGGCTTCCACGGTCTCACCGATATCCGGTTTGACACGCAGTTCCCGCCCATCGTGAAGACACAGGATAGCGCCGTTCGAAACGTGTTGGGCTATCCGCTCAACGACGTCACCAGCCTTCAGACTCCAATCATAGCCGATTACAGTCCACATCACGCCGGTAAGATGCAGCTTCCTGAGCGGCGCGGCCAGTCCGAACCAGCGTACGCCATAGGGCGCGCGGAACCATGTGGGACGCGTCCCAGTCTGTTTTTCGATGGTCTGCTGGGCGCGTCGAAGCTCCTCTTCCATGAACCGCGGCCGCCGGAAACACAGCATGGGATGGCTCTGGGTATGGTTGCCAATCTCATGACCTGCCTGTGCCACCGCCCGCGCAATCGCGGGAAGCCGGTCCACATTGGCTCCGCATTGGAAGAAAGTCGCGCGGATGTCGTGACGCGCCAGAATTTCGAGAACTGCGGGCGTGCTTTCGCTCGGACCATCGTCGAACGTCAGCGCGATGGCCGGCAGATGGCGCGGTCCGTGCCACACCGACGGTCCGAAGACCGCGGCCGAACGTCCGCGCACCGCCCAAGCCAACGCGCCCGCCGACGCGGCAATTGCCGACCCCGCAATGGGAATTCCCGAATTCACAAAGATCCATTGTAGCCGCGGCTTGCCAGGAGAGTTGCAATGCGGTACGAACCGCTTCGGCTGGTCCGCCAATCCGGGCGGTCTTAGGGGTTCGTCAGGCACCGCGTACCGCCTCATCCCCCGCGTGTTCTGAGTAGCAAAGCGCGGCTTCGATGCAAATATACCCTCTAGACGGTAGTTACCCTGGCGGGGGGCTCCGCGCCCTTCTATTTGCAAGCCGATAGCGCTTGCAAATCACACAAACAAAAGAGGAGAACTACCATGAAGAACTTTCTGACCGTTACCGTTCTGGCCATCGCCAGCCTGTCGATTGCCGCCGCCAGCACCAAGAGCTACGAGATCATTTTGAACACCGCCAGCCAGGCCGGCAAGACCGAATTGCGCGCCGGACATTACCTGCTGAAGACCAACGGCGCTTTCGTTGAATTCCTGAACATCGACAACGGCCACAGCACCATGGTGCCCGTGAAAATCGGAGCCGCCGCCAGCAAGAGCAACGTCACCGCGGTCGAAACGAAGACGGAAAACGGCGTGTCCCAGATTCAGTCGATCGAATTGCGCGATTCCACCACCAAGCTCGAGTTCTAATCGCATCCCCCCTCGCGATTAGTTCTCCTCTAAGGGCAGGCCGTCCCCCGGCCTGTCCGCCCCTCCCGGACCTGATACTATCGATAATCCAGGAGGTTCCCATGCGGGTTTTCGCACTCTCCCTCACATCGATTCTCTTATTCGCCCAGGCGCCCTCACGCCTGCAAACGGGCTACGATTCCATTCAGGCAGCGAAGCTGAAAGCCGACCTGACCTTCCTGTCTTCGGACGCGATGGAAGGCCGGCGTTCGCTGGAACGAGGCGACGACGCGGCCATTCAGTGGATCGCCAGCGAGTTTGCCAAGGCCGGTCTCAAGCCCATGACGGGCGACTCCTACCTACAGCCAGTGCCGCTGATCGAATATCAGATGGACCGGACGCAGACGGCGCTCACGCTGCACCTGGGCGGGCAGACCGAGACCTTCCATGCTCCCGATGCCACGGGCACCTTTTCCAATGAAGCGATCGTTTCTGGCGCGGTAGTCTTCGCGGGTTTCGGGATCACCGCCCCGGAGTTGGGGTACGACGATTATGCCGGAATCGATGCGAAGGGCAAGGTGGTGCTGATCTTCAACCACGAGCCGCAGGAATCCGACGCCGATTCGATTTTCAACGGCCGCGGCAACTCGCGGTACAACAACAACTATTCGAAAGTTCTGAATGCCCAGCGCCACAGCGCGGTGGCCGTAATGACGATGGCGGATCCCAATCATGGAGGCGGCAGAGCAGGCGCGGGGCGCGGCGCCGCAGGACGGGGCCGGGGACAGCAGCAACAGCAACTGCGTCCGCGCATTCCACCGGAGGCGCTGGCCGAAGGAGGCACGGCGATCCCGACCTTCAATTTGTCGGCGGCGGTGGCAGCCAAGTTCTTCGCCGCCGCATCGAAGAGCCCGGCGGACGTGCAGACGGCGATTGATGCCAAGCTGGCGCCGGCTTCGTTCAGCGTTCCTGGCGCGAGTGTGGAACTCCACACGGTAGTTACCGAGCGCAAGCGCGCCAACTCCTACAATGTTGCGGGACTGCTGGAGGGGACCGACCCGAGTTTGAAGGCGGAGACGATCGTGTTCAGCGCGCATCACGATCATGACGGCGTGGGTCCGGCGGGGATCATGCACGGCGCCGACGATAACGGGTCGGGTACGGTGGGCGTGGTGGCGCTGGCGCATGCCTTTGTTATGAATCCGGTGAAGCCCAAGCGCTCGCTGCTGTTTGTGGTGTTCGCCGCCGAAGAGCGCGGCCTGCTGGGCGCTCACTACTACGTGGCGCATCCGCTACGGCCGTTGGACACCACGCGGGCGGAGATCAATTTCGACATGATCGGGCGCAACGAAGCGCAAGTGAATCCCGATGTTCCGCAGCCGGAACTCTCGGCGGACACTTCGAATGAACTGGGACTGATCGGCACGCACTACAGTCCCGACTATCGGGAGACGGTGGAGCGCAATAACAAAATTGTGGGCTTGAACCTGACTTATAAATGGGACCATGACGCCACGCAGCAGGTTCTGTTCCGCAGCGATCAGTATCCATTTCTGATGCACGATATACCGGCGGTCTGGTGGTTTACGGGTTTTCATCCGGACTACCACCAGGTGACCGACACGGTGGAAAAGATCAATTTCGCGAAGATGGCGAAGATTTTGAAGCTGGCGTATCTATCGGGCTTCGAGTTTGCGGATGGAAAGAACCCGCCCCGACTGCAGGGGCGGGCTCACAGCGTGGAGTAACGGCGGCAAGGTTTGACGGCCCAACGGACTATCGGGGAGTCAGGGCCTGGTGGACTTTTTCGATCTGGACCGCGGCTTGCGGCATGGTGGCTGCAGCGGCGCGCAAATGGCGGAGGCCTTCGCGGACGGTGGCGTTATTGGTGCACAGGGCCATTCCCAGAATGTAATGCGCCTGGGGATAAGCGGGTTCGAGTTGCAGGGCGCGGCCGGCGGTCTGAATGGCGTCGTTATAGCGCTTCAGGGCGACCTCCGCGGCGGCAAGGTTGGTCAAGACCAGCGCGTTCGGGCCGCCGATTTCCAGGGCGCGCGACAATTCGGTTTCCGCGTCCTGAAAGCGGTTCATGCGGATGTGCTGGACTCCCAGGTTGGCGTAAGCCTCGGCATAGTAGGGAGAGAGGCGGACGGCTTTCTGCAGCTCCTTCTCGGCCTTTTCGTATTGGCCCGCGGTCGAAAAGCGCTGGGCCGCCTGCATGGACTCGAATGCTTTCCGGGTGGGCGGATGCTGTAGCTGCGTCACCGAGATGGGGCCGCCCGGCGGCAGTTGGGCGGAGAGGCCGGTAAGGTCGATTGCGATCGGCGGGGTGATGCCGTTTACGGTGACGAACTGCTGCCGCAGCAGATTGCCGGCGCCGTCCACCAGGGATAGCTGATAATCGCCGTACGGCAAATGGCGCAGAGTGAAGGAACCGTCGGGGTGCGCCTCGGCCGAATCGATCCGCTGGTGGTTGCGCAGATCGTACAACTCCAGGCTGTACTCTATCGGGCCTGTAGGGGTCTTCACTTCGATTCGCAACACGTCCAATTCCCCGTTTTGCGCGCGCCCGGGCATACAGGCGCAGGAAAATAACACCACGGCGCCGAAAAGGCGCCAAGTGCGGTTTTGCACGAGAATCCTCCGTAGTTTTTTGGTTTTTGTATTCTCGGGCGGGGAGAAAGGAGGCGCCGATCCGTGGGGTCGGCGCCGGACTTAGTTGGTTTGCTCTTCGCGGTTCAAATCTTCAGAGAGGATGATAGCCTCAGCCAGTTCCTTCATGGGGCGACGTAGCCGACGGCTTTGATTGCGCAGGCGGAGATAAGCTTCTTCTTCGGTGATGCCGTGGCGCTGCTGCAGAATGCCTTTGGCGCGCTCCACCAGTTTGCGGGTTTGTAATTCGCGCTTCATCTCCTGGGTTTCTTCCAGCAGACGGGCGTTTTCCTCGGCCAACAGCGATTTAGAGATCGTGACGCCGAGTTGTTCACCGATGAAGACCAGAATGCCGGTCTCTTCGGTGGTGTGCTCGTGCGGATCGCGATGGTGTACGTTGACCACGCCGATCAATTCGCCGCCGCTCACCAGCGGCACGGAAAGGAAGGCCTGGTAGGTATCTTCAATCAAGCCCTGGAAGCGCTTAAAGCGGGCATCCTGGGCGGCGTTGGAACTCAGCGCGACCACGGATTTGTGTTCCGCGACCCAGCCGGTAACGCCTTCACCAACCTTCATGCGCAGCATGCCCAGGTCCACCATGTGAGGCACCTGGGATGCGCGCAAAACCACTTCATTCGACTCGTGGTCGATCAGGTAGACAAGGCAGGCATCGCAACCAGTTGCCTGTACGGTCAAGCCGATTACTTCACCGAGCATTTCGTCAAGCGACAAGTCCGAGCTGACGATGTTGCTGATCCGGTGAAAGATCGACACCTGGGATTCGGAAGAAGCCATCGTAGCAGTCCCCATGAATCCAACCTACCGTCCCTCAGAGACGCAGTCCAATTGAAAATTTCTATGTGGGCCATCATTACCCGTTAATGAATGAGTTACGCCACTTGGACGACGCTTTCGAGGCACGGGGAGGTATTAGAACTCGAGCTTGCTGTTGGAGTCGCGGAGTTCGATCGACTGGATGGTCGAAACGCCGTTCTCGGTCTTGGTATCCACAGCAGTGTATGCGGCCTTGGCGGGCGTGGTCTCGATCTTCACCGGCACGGCGACGCTCTTGCTGTTGCTGATGTTCACAAACTCGGCTGTGTTGCCGTTCACCTGCACGCGGTAATGTCCGGCGCTCAACTGCGTGGAACCGGCCTGCGTGGGCGTGGTCAAAACGATTTCGTAGCTCTTGGTGGTGGCGGCGGCGATGGTCAGGCTGGCGATGGCCAGAGCGGTAACGGTCAGAATGTTCTTCATGGTAAGTGCTCCTGTTTGTTCGGTTTGGATTTGTTTTTGCAAGCGCTGTCGGCTTGCAAATAGAAAGACGGGGAGCCTTACGGCAGGGTAACTACCGTCTAGAGGGTATATTTAGGCCAGGATCGGTTTGACCACGTTACCGGCCACATCCGTCAGCCGGTAATCGCGGCCCGCATGCCGGAAAGTCAGCTTGGTGTGGTCGAAGCCCAGCAAGTGCAGAATCGTCGCGTGGAAGTCGTGGACATGGCACTCATTCTCGGCGATCTTCGCGCCGAAATCGTCCGTCTTCCCGTACACCATGCCGCTCTTCACTCCGCCGCCCGCCAGCCACGACGAGTAGGCTCGATTGTAATGGCCGCGCCCCATCGCGCCCTCCGGACCCGGCGACCGGCCGAACTCCGTCGTGAAGACCACCAGCGTGTCCTTCAACATGCCGCGTGATTTCAAATCCGCCAGCAGTCCCGCCACCGGCAGGTCGATCTTGCGCGCCAGCGGCTCGTGCGTATGAATGTCGCCGTGCGCATCCCAGTTCTTACTGCTGCCCGTATCGATCAGCTCCACGAAGCGAACACCCTGCTCCATCATGCGCCGCGCCACCAGACACTGCCAGCCGAAGCCCGTCGTACTGCCGCGCTCCAGGCCGTACAGCTTCAGCGTGGCGTCGGTCTCCTTCGCCAGGTCCAGCACCTGCGGCATCGCCATCTGCATGCCGAACGCCGTCTCAAAGCTCTTGATGCGCGCTTCCAGCATGGGATCGCCCGGATGCTGACGCTCATGCCGCCGGTTGAACTTTTCGAGCAGGCTCAACTCCAGCTTCTGCATCTCCGGCGACGGCGTCCGCCGGTTCAAATCCGGCACCGGCTCGGGACCGCTGGTAATCCGCGTCCCGGAGAAAATTCCGGGCAGAAAGTCCGACGACCAGATCTGGCTCCCCGCATACGGCATCTCGGGCGCCAGCACCACGTAGCACGGCAGGTTCTGATTCTCCGTGCCCAACCCATAGGTCACCCATGAGCCCACGCTCGGGCGCTTGAAGGTCACGCTGCCGGTGTGAATCCCCAGAGTCGCCTGGAAATGATCGTTGTGGTCGCCGCGCATCGAACGAATCAGGCACAGATCGTCCACGCATTCGGCGATCTTCGGGAACAACTCCGTTACTTCGATCCCCGATTGGCCATGCGGCTTCGAGGGCCAAGGCGACCCCAGCAACTTCTTCCCGTTCTCCCCCATCTTGCCGTCGCGCTGGTACTCGGCCAGCTTCGGCTTCGGGTCGAAGGAATCCACGTGCGACATGCCGCCGCTCAGGTAGATCCAAATCACGCGCTTGGCCGTGCCGGGAAAATGCGGGGCTTTCGGCGCCAGCGGATTGACCGCGCCCGGCGTTGTGCCCTTGGCCAGCAACTCGCTGACCAGCGCGGGGAACAGGCTGCTCCCCAGAAAAAGGGAGCGTAGTGCGTGGCGTCGGGTAGGGTCGAAAGGCATAGGTCAATCCAATGTTAGAAACTCGTTGCCGGCCATCAGAACGCGCATCAAACTGGACCACGCCCCGCGGCTACGGTCCGATTCCGGGACCGGCGTGGCTGCCAGAGCTTGACGCGCCGCCGTTAGATATTGCCTGCCGTCGCGCAGTTCTTCGGACGTAGCCGCGCGGCCGAACAGCAATTTATACGCATAGCTCAACCGCTCCTGATCGGAGCCGAAACTCATGCCCACGCGCAGCGCCAGGGCGTCCGCCTGCTCATGGAAGAACGGATCGTTCATCACGTAGAGCGCCTGCAGGGCCGTGGTGGTAAGCGGACGCACGCCCGTCTCGGCATTCGGATCGGCCCCATCGAACAATTCCAGGAAGGGTTGGCGGCGAATGCGCTGCTGCATCAGGTAGACGCTGCGCTTCTTTGTGGCGTATGCCGCGTCCGCGCCCAGGAACGGAGTGTGCTGCGTGTATCGCCACGACATTTCCTGCGGAAACGGCTGCTCGCCGCCGGGTGCGGGGTCGAGATCGCCACCCATCGCCAGCAGCGAATCGCGAATCTCTTCCGCCTCCAGACGCCGCGGGTTGAAGCGCCAGAGGCAGGCGTTGCGCGAATCCTTCAGCGCATCCTGCTCGTCATTCCCGCTCGCCGCCTGATAAGCCCGCGTCAGCATAATCCGGCGATTCAGCTTCTTGATCGACCAGCCATCTTCCACGAAGCGGCTGGCCAGATAGTCCAGCAGTTCCGGGTGCGTGGGAGCTTCTCCGCGCGCGCCGAAATCGTCCGGTGTGGCCACGATCCCTTGTCCGAAATGCCATTGCCAGACACGATTGACGATCACGCGCGCCGTCAACGGATTGTCGCGCGCCGTCACCCACTCGGCCAGTTCGAGCCGTCCGCTGCCCTTCTCTTCCGGCGGCAATTTCTGGCCGCCCAGAACGGTCAGGAAGCCGCGCGGCGTTTCCGCTCCCAGCGTCTGTGGTTCGCCGCGCACCAGAATGCGCGCATTCACCGGCTTGCCTTCGGTCACCACGTAGGCCTTGGCCAGGTACGGATACTGCGCCGACAGAGTGCGGCCCAGTTCGCGATTCTCCTGCTCGGCCTTCTTCTTCTCGGCATCGCTGGCGAACTTGATCTTGCCCGCCTTCATATCCTCAATGCGGTTGTCCAGCCCGGAGAGCTTCTGCTCGAAGTCCTTCAGCTTGGCGGCGTCGGCCGGATTCATGGCCGCGAAGCCGTAGGTGTGCGGATAGATCTCCGTGCCCGGATGGGCATACGCCGTGCTCTTGAAGATGCCGTACAGCGCGTAGTAATCGCTGGTAGGGATGGGGTCGAACTTATGATCGTGGCAGCGCGCGCACGCGATCGTCACACCCAGCACCGCTTTGCCCAGGTTATCGATAGTGTCGTCGATGGTCAGGTGGAATTCGTTGGCGCGCGAGCCAAAGCGCCGCGAGTTGGCCAGGTACCCGGTGGCAATCATCTTCTGCTGCCACTCTTCCTTATTCTTCTCGGCGAGCCCGTCCTGCGACGCCAGAATATCGCCGGCCAGTTGTTCGCGGAGGAACTGATCGTAAGGCTCGTCCCGATTGAACGCCGCGATCACCCAGTTGCGATACCGGTAGAGCGACGGTACCGGAAAATCCGCATTGTCCCCCGCCGTATCGGCGTACCGCGCCACATCCAGCCAGTGGCGGCCCCACTTTTCGCCGTACTGCTGCGAGGCGAGCAGGCGATCGACCACCTTCTCGAAGGCCTTTGGAGAAGTGTCTTTCACGAAGGCGTCGACTTCTTCGGGAGTGGGCGGTAAGCCGATCAGGTCGTACGTGGCGCGGCGGATCAGGACCACCTTCCCGGCGCGCGGCTGCGGCGTTAGTTTCTTCTCGTCGAGTTTGGCCTTGATCCAGGCGTCTATTGGCGAGCGGTTCCATTCGGCGGCAGACACGGCGGGCGGTTTCGGATCCTGAATCGGGCGGAAGGACCAGTGCTGCCTGGCCTTCTCCCAATCGTAAGCGGGAGCCTGTGCCGTAACGGGCGCGGCTTCGGTGCGCGGATCCGGAGCGCCCATCTTCACCCACTCCGCCAGGGCGTCGATCTCGCGGGGGTCCAGGCTCTTGCCGGGCGGCATGCGCAGATCTTTATTGACGCCGCGCACGGCTGCGATCAGAAGGCTTTCTTCGGGCTTGCCCGGAACGATCGCCGCTACCCCGCTCTTGCCCCCGCGCAGCATGCCGGCCTTCGAATCCAGCAGGAGGCCCGCCATCGGACTCGCCACCCTGCTGCTGTGGCATCCATAGCAATTCGCCGCCAAGACCGGCCGCACATTCTTTTCGAAGAACGCGATCCCGTCCGGCGACCCTTGGGCGAAGCAACACGCCGCCCATAAGACGAAAGCCCAGCCCCTCTGCATCACCCACATTTTGTCACAAACGGAACCCGCCGCTGGTGGACCGGCTGAGAGCGCTACTCGTTGCGGAGGGCGATCAGTGGGTCTACGCGCATGGCACGGAATGCGGGGACCAGACAGGCGGTCAGGCCCGTCAGCACCAGCGCGGCGGCTACCGCGGCGAAGGTCAGCGCGTCAAAGGGCTTCACCTCGAAGAGTTGCGCCGCCAGCAACCGTCCCGCACCCGCCGCGGCAGCCAATCCGAGGCCAAGTCCGACCGCCAGCAGCAGCCCCGCATAGCCGAGCACGATCCGGAGCACCTCGGCCCGACCCGCACCGAGCGCCATGCGAATGCCGATCTCCTGCGTCGCCTGCGTCACCGAGTACGCCATCACGCCATAGATCCCGATCACAGCCAGAATCAGCGCCAGCGACGCAAAGATCGCCATCAGCAGCATCGAAAAGCGCCGCTGCGAGAGCGACTTCGATACGGAGCCATCCACGGTGCCCACCGCATCCAGCGGCAATTCCGCATCCAGTCCGCGAATGGCTGCGCGCACGGCCGTGATCAGCGCCGCCGGATCTCCCGCCGTACGCACGCCGAAGTACATCGAGCCGAAGGGATCCTGCGTCGCCGGATAATAGATCGCCGGCCTGCCGAACGACTCCAGTTCCTGATCGCGGATATCTCCCGCTATGCCGACAATCTCCGCCGGCTTGTCCGACCCGTTGCCCACCTTCAAATGCTGGCCGATCGGATTCTCGCCGTGGTAGAACTGGCGCGCCATCTGCTCGCTGATGATCGCCACTGGCTGCGACGACGCGGTATCGTGGGCGTTGAACGGGCGGCCGGTCTTCATCGGGATCCGCAGAGCCTCGAAGAAGCCGTCCGTCACGGAATAGTATGCCGCGCTCGGCTGATTTCCCGGGGGCAGCGGCGGCTTTCCCACCTGCTCAAAGCTCAAAATATAGTCATCGCCGGCCAGCGGAAAAATCTGCCCGGCGCCCGCGGCCGTCACGCCGGGCAGTTCGCGCAGCCGCTGGAGCGCCCGATCGTAAAAGCCGACGGTCTGCTCCGGCTTGGCGTACCGGGCCGCCGGCAAATTCGTGCGGAACGTCAGCACGTTGTGCGTATCGAAACCGGGATCCACGCCCTGCAGCCGGTAGAAACTGCGCATCAGCAGTCCCGCTCCGGATAACAGCACCAGCGCCAGCGCCACCTCGCCGATCACCAGCACGCTACGCAGCCGATTGCGGCGGAAGCCCATGGCATTGCCGCGGCCGCCTTCGCGGAGCGCCGAGTTCACATCCGTGCGCGCCATCTGAATAGCCGGCGCGAGGCCGAACAGGACCCCCGTGAAGACCGCAATCGCCGCCGTGAACAGCAGGACGCGCACGTCCATTCCGATCTCCGCCGCGCGCGGCAGAATATCGGGAGTCAAGGTGACCAGCAGGCGAGTACCGGCGTATGCCAGTCCCAATCCCACTGCCGCGCCGAGGATCGACAGGAGCGAACTTTCCGTCAACAGTTGCCGCACCAGCCGTGCGCGGCCGGCGCCCAGCGCATTGCGGATGCCGATCTCGCGCCGGCGCGCCGCCGAACGCGACAGCAGCAGATTCGCCAGATTCACGCAGGCGATCAACAGCACGAAGCCCACCGCGGCCGTGAGCGTGACCATGGCGGGACGGACCTTCCCGACCGAGGCCTCCTGCAGGCTCTGCAGCGTGGTGTCCCATCCTGCATTCGATTGCGGATTCTCTTTCTCCGCGCGCGCCGCAATCTGATTCAGATCGGCATGCGCCGTTTCCATCGCCACGCCGTCGCGAAGCCGCCCGATGCCACTCAGGTAATGGCCGCCCCGCTGCTGCCAATTCTGCAGGTTCATCGCCAGCGGAATCCAGAATTCCGTACGCGCCGGAAACTGAAAATCGCGCGGCATCACGCCCACTACGGTGTACAGATTGTCGTTGAGGTTCAGCTTCTTCCCCAGCGCGTCGCGGCTCCCGGCAAACGTCCGCTCCCACAACGCATGGCTGAGAATGATCACAAACTGGGACCCAAGCTGGCTTTCCTGCGGGGTGAAGGTGCGGCCCAAAACGGGTGAGGCGCCCAGTACCTGGAAAAACTCGTTGGTCACTCTGCTGCCGCGCAGCCGCTCTGGTTCCGCCGACCCCGAGAAATTCATGGAGGCCCCACCGAACGCCGCGATGCCGGAGAACGTGTGGTTATGGTCGCGATAGTCCAAATAATTACCCGGCGACAGAGAGAACTGCGGAAAGCCCGCCTTCAGATTCCGGTCGCGCACCATGGTGAGCTGATCCGGTTTATAGAAGTGCAGCGGTTGGAGCAGCACCGAATTCACCACGGTGAAAACAGCGGTATTCGCACCGATGCCGAGGGCCAGCGCCAGTATCGACACGCAGGCGAAGCTCGGATTGCGCGCCAGCGTCCGAACTCCGTACAGTACGTCACGCCGCAACGAATTCAGCATGGTGATTAGACGTTGCCCCGTGCCATCCGGTAGCCTGCATTTTCCCTTCTGCTACCATTCGAAAGATGAAGGCAACAACCAGCGGAGGCGCTACCGGCGCGGCTCTGCGCCCGTGAATTTCGATCTACAGACTGGCGGCTTACTCCTGGTGATCGCGGCCGTGGTGGCCATGCTGACGCGCCGTCTGCGATTGCCTTACAGCGTGGGCCTGGTCTCGGCCGGAATTCTGCTTGCCTTCGCCCCCTTTGCTCCACAGGTGGAACTGACGAAGGATCTGGTCTTCACGGTGCTCCTTCCGCCGCTTCTGTTTGAAGCCGCCTACTATATCCAGTGGTCGGACCTGCGCCGCGATTTTCCCGTTGTCGCCGTGCTGGCGACGCTGGGCATCGTGATCTCGGCCGCGGTGACTGCGGCAGGCATGCATTTCGCCGGAGGCTGGGCCTGGTCGGGCGCCCTGGTATTTGGTGCGCTGATTGCGGCCACCGATCCGGTCTCGGTCATCAGCACCTTCAAGGAAGCCAAAGCCCACGGCCGCACGCTCCTCCTGATTGAGTCGGAAAGCTTGTTCAACGACGGCACGGCCGCCGTCGCATTCACCGTGGTCGTTGCCATGGCCACGGGCGGTCAGTTCACGAGCGCCGCCATTGCCGGAATGATCGTAAAGATGATTGGGGGCGGCGTTCTGTGCGGCGGCATTGTGGGTCTGCTGGCCCAACTGATGACGGGGCGGACGAACGACCACCTCGTCGAAATCACCTTCACCACCGTGGCCGCCTACGGAGCCTTCCTCCTGGCCGAACACTTCGGCATGTCCGGCGTGCTGGCCACGATCACGGCTGGACTGGTGATGGGGAACTTTCACACCGCCGGGACCATTTCGGAGCAGGGCAAAATCGCGGTCCAGTCGTTTTGGGAGTACGCGGCTTTTGTGGCCAATTCGTTCGTATTTCTGCTGATCGGCATGCGCGAAGCTCACCAGAATTATCCGGCGATTTGGCCGTCCGCACTGCTCGCGATTGCGCTGGTCACGCTCGGTCGCGCGGTCGCGATTTACCCGTGCTGCGCCCTGTTCAACCGCTCCCATCTGCGCGTTTCGCCGCGCCAGCAGCATATTCTGTTTTGGGGCGGTCTCCGCGGCGCGCTGGCTCTGGCGCTGGCGCTCGGCTTGCCGGATACTCTCCCGGACCGCGAGCCTATCATTTCGATCAGCTTCGCGGTAGTCGCCTTCTCGGTTTTTGTGCAAGGGCTGACTACGGCGCCGTTTCTCCGTCGCCTGGGGGAAATTCCACGGTAGAGAGACTGCCTTCACCATAGAGAACACGGAGGCGGCCGAAGCGAGGCCGTACCCCTTCCCTTGCCTGCTATCATTAAGTTTTCCCCATGCAAATTGAAAAAGTGTACGAGCCTCAGCGGTTCGAACCGCATTGGGCGCAGTGGTGGATTGACTCCGGGATCTTCCGCGCCTCCAGTAAAGCTGCCGGCAGGGTATTTTCGCTGGTCATTCCTCCGCCCAATGTCACGGGCTCGCTGCACATTGGCCACATGCTGGAGCACACCGAGATCGATGTCACCGTACGCTGGCATCGCATGCTCGGCGAGAATACGCTCTGGCTGCCGGGCACGGACCATGCCGGCATCGCCACCCAAATGGTGGTGGAGCGCAAACTGGCCGCTGAGGGCCTCAATCGCCGCGACCTGGGCCGCGAGGAATTCGAAAAGCGCGTCTGGGAGTGGAAGGCCGAATACGGCGACAACATCAAGCGGCAGATGATCCGCCTGGGCGCCTCGTGCGATTGGACTCGCGAACGCTTCACGCTGGACCCGGGCCTGAGTCTCGCCGTGCGCGAAGTTTTCGTCCGCCTCTACGAAAAAGGACTGATCTATCGCGGCGAGTACATGGTGAACTGGTGTCCCCGCTGCCACACCGCGATTTCCGATCTCGAAGTGACGCACAGCGACGTAGCGGGACACCTGTGGCACATCCGCTACCCCGTGATCGGGATGCCGGGCCGTTTTCTCACCGTGGCGACGACGCGTCCGGAGACCATGCTCGGGGATACCGCGGTCGCCGTGAATCCGAATGACGACCGGTACTTCGACCTGCATCGCGCCACGGTGCAACTGCCGCTGATGGATCGCGAAATTCCGGTGATCCTGGACGAGCTGGCCGATCCGAAATTCGGGACGGGCGTAGTCAAAGTGACGCCGTCCCACGATCTCAACGATTTCGAAGCCGGCCGCCGCCACAACCTGCCCAAGATTCAGGTGATCGACGGGAACGGCATCATGACGGCCGCCGCCGGTCCCTACGCCGGGTTGGACCGCTTCGAAGCGCGCAAGCGCGTGGTGGCGGATCTGGAGAAGTCCGGAAACCTGGTCAAGATCGAGGATTATCCACTCAGTCTGGGTAAGTGCGATCGCTGCAAAACCGTGGTGGAGCCGCTGGTTTCGACGCAGTGGTTCGTGAAGACCAAGCCGCTCGCCGAAAAGGCGATTGAAGCCGTCGAGAGCGGCAAGATCGAATTCATTCCGGCCAACTGGTCGAAGACGTATTTCGAGTGGATGTACAACATCCGCGACTGGTGCATTTCGCGTCAGCTTTGGTGGGGTCACCGGATCCCGGCGTGGCATTGCGGAGAGTGCCGCGAGATCATCGTGGCGCGGGAGGCTCCCGAGCGTTGTCCGCGTTGCGGCGCCGAAGCGCCGGTGCAGGATACCGACGTGCTCGATACCTGGTTCAGCTCCGGTCTCTGGCCTTTCTCCACGCTGGGCTGGCCGGAGCAGACCGAAGACTTGGCCACCTACTATCCCACCTCGCTGCTGATCACCGGCTTCGACATCCTGTTCTTCTGGGTGGCGCGCATGGCCATGCTGGGCATCGAATTCATGGGCGATGTGCCGTTCCGTCAGGTGTACATCCACGGACTGGTGCGCGATGCGGACCGCCAGAAGATGTCCAAGACCAAGGGCAATGTGGTGGACCCGCTGGTGGTGACCGAAAAGTACGGCACCGATGCGGTTCGCATGGCGCTGTTGCAGGGCGCCGCGCCGGGCACCGACATTGTGCTGACCGAAGAGCGGATGGAAAGTTCACGCGCCTTCGCCAATAAGATCTGGAACGCGGCGCGCTTCCTGTTCCTCAATATGGAGCGCAGCGGCGTGGAGCCGTGGGTGCCGGAACGGCTGGAGGAATACCGTCCGCAGCCGGATACGGTGACTCTGGAAATTCCCATTGAGGATCGCTGGATTTTCAGCCGCTTGAACAGTTGCGCCGAGCAGGTGAATCGGGCCATCGAAACGTACCGGTATCACGAGGCGGCGCAGGTGTTGTGGCAATTCGTGTGGCACGAGTTCTGCGATTGGTACCTGGAATTGAAGAAGCTCTACTTCCAGGAGAACAGCGGGCTGACTCCCGGCTGGCGGAACATTTTAGCGGCTTTTGAAACCACCCTGCGGCTGCTGCATCCGGCTATGCCGTTTTTGACCGAAGAGTTGTGGCAGCGGCTGGGAACGCAGGCGGGTGGGCGTCCGGCTTCGATCGCTCTCGCCGGTTTTCCGCAGTACCGGCAGGAATC
This sequence comes from Candidatus Sulfopaludibacter sp., assembly GCA_035551455.1. Lineage (GTDB taxonomy): Bacteria > Acidobacteriota > Terriglobia > Bryobacterales > Bryobacteraceae > Sulfopaludibacter. The sequence continues at coordinate 14,309 of DASZMZ010000002.1, read as the reverse complement.
GACCGACTTTGCAGCGGAGCGGGAAATCGGCCTGCTGCAGGAGATTGTGACCATGGCGCGCACACTGCGCGTGGAGGCCAAGCTCGATCCCAAAATGCAGTTGGAAGGCACACTGTATTCGCGGAACGATGCTCTCGATGTGGCGCGGCGTCATGGCGCGGCGATCCAGAAACTATCCAACGTGAAGCTGGAATTCAAGGCGGAGGCAGCGCCGAAATCGGCCGCGATGCGGTCCACCGCTCAGTTCGACCTGGTGCTGCACGTGCCGAAAACCCAGGAAGACGCGCAGCGCAAACGGATGGAAAAGGAGCGCGAGCAACTGGTGAAGAATATCGCCAATTCGGAGCGCCAGTTGGCCGACGAAACGTTCACCAGCCGGGCGCCCGCCAAGGTGGTGGAGAGCATTCGCAAGAAGCTGGAAGACTACAAGGCGCAGCTTCAGAAGATCGACGACGTTCTATGACCGAAGTGGTGCGGCGGGCGCTGGAAGAGGATATCGGCGCGGGCGATGTGACCAGCCGGGCCTGCATTCCCGAGGCTCGCATGGCGCAGGGCCGCTTCCTGGCTCGTCAGCCGCTGGTGATCGCGGGTCTGGACCTGCTGGCCGAGATTTACAGCCTGCGCGGCGGTGTCGAGGAGCTGTCGGTGCGCAAGCAGGACGGCGATGAGTGCGCGGATGGGGAAGTGATCGCCGTGGTCCGTGGGAAGGCTCGCACGCTGCTGGAATGCGAGCGGGTGGCGCTGAATTTTCTGCAGCGGCTGAGCGGCGTGGCGACGCTGGCCCGGAGGTATGCGGACGCAGTCGCCGGGACACGATGCAAAGTACTGGATACGCGCAAGACTACGCCCGGGCTGCGCCTGCTGGAAAAGCGCGCCGCCGCCGCGGGAGGCGTGACCAATCACAGGATGGGATTGTTCGACGCCATCCTGATTAAGAATAACCACATCGCCGCGGCAGGCGGTGTGAAGCAGGCGCTGGAGGCGGCTCGGGGCGCGGGACTGCCGGTGGAGATCGAGGTGCGGACGAAGGCCGAGCTCCGGGAGGCTTTGGAGGCCGGCGCGCCGCATCTGTTGCTGGATAATCTCACCCCGGCGGAGGCTGCGGAGTGGATTCGGGAAATCGGCGAGCGTGCAAGGGTGGAACTCTCGGGAGGGATTACGCTGGAGAACGTGCGCGCTTATGCGGAGGCGGGTGCGGACTTCGTGTCCGCGGGGGCGATCACGCACTCGGCCCCGGCGGTGGATATCTCCTTCCGCCTGGAGTTGGTTTGACCAAAGCAAGGCTTGCCCTACTTCACTTTAATGACCTGTGATATTGAACAGCTCCGGGAGGCGTTCCCGAATCGGCGTATCGATTATTACGACGCCATCGATTCGACCATGCTGGCTGCGGCGGGGTTGGCAGCCGGTTCGGTGGTGGCGGCGGGGGAACAGACCGCCGGACAGGGCCGCCATGGCCACTCCTGGCATTCCGAAGCGGGCAACGGATTGTACTTCTCTGTCGTTTTGGCGCCCTCGCCCGTACTGACTCTCGCCCTGGGATTGGCGGTCGCCGAGGCTGTTGCTCACGTGGCGGGCGTCGTCTGCGATCTGCGCTGGCCAAACGATGTAATGATCGGCTCCGCCAAACTGGCCGGCATCCTGGTGCAACTGGTGGATGGCAGGGCGATCGCGGGCATCGGCATCAACGTCAATCACGCCGCCTTTCCGCCGGAATTGGACGCCGAAGCGATCTCGCTCCGCATGGCTTCGGGAGGCCGGGAAATTGGCATGACGGACCTGTTGATCGCGGTGCTGCGCTCGATCGACAGTTTCGTTCAGGAAGATAAGGAAACCATTCTGCGGCTGTTCACGCAGAGTTCCAGCTATGCTGCCGGACGGCGGGTCACCGTGGCCCTGCCCGGCGGCCCCATCGAAGGCACCACTGCGGGGCTCGATGCGGACGGGTTCCTGATTGTTCGTAAGGACGATGGAACCACCAGCCTGATTCTTGCAGGAGGCGTTCGTGCTACTGGCTCTTGACGCAGGTAACAGCAATATCACAATTGGCGCGTTTGAAGGAAAGTCGCTGGTCTGCCAGTGGCGGCTGCGCACGGTGCACGAGCAGACGTCCGACGAGTGGGGCATCCTGCTGCGCAATCTTTTCGCGCCGGCGAATCTGGACATCGCGCAGGTGGACGGCATCATCATCTCGAGCGTGGTGCCGCCCATCGATTCCACGCTGGCGGCCATGGCGGAGCGGTACTTCCACACGTCGGCGCTGTTCGTCGGGCCGCGGACCGATCTGGGAATCGCCATCAAGTACGACAATCCCTACGAAGTGGGCGCTGACCGGTTGGTGAACGGGGTCGCAGGCTACAACAAGTACGGCGGCCCGTGCGTGGTGGTGGACATGGGGACCACCATCAACTTCGATGTGATCTCCAAGGACGCCGAATACCTGGGCGGCGCGATTGCGGTGGGAATCGGCATCGCCGTGGATGCGCTTTTCAGCAAGACAGCGCGCCTCCCGCTGGTGGATTTCCGCCCGCCCAAGAGCGTGATCGGCACTAACACAGTGGCCAGCATCCGGTCCGGCCTTTACTACGGAGCCATCGGGATGATCGACGGCATCCTGGAGCACATGCTGGAGAAGCTCGGCCCTGAGACGGTGATGGTCGCGACGGGCGGCCAGGCTCATATGATAGTGGCCGGATCGCGTTATCTGAAAAAAGTGGACGAGCACCTGACCCTCGAAGGCCTGCAAATGATATGGGAACGGAACCACAGGGGCTGAACTACTTCAACTATTACACCGAGACGGAGCAGCATTTTCAGCGCGCCCGGGGCACCAGCCTGTTCCTGTTGTCGCCTTTGGACTGGGCCTTGCTGGAGAGTTGGAAGAACTCGGGCGTGCCTCTCGAGGCCGTGCTGCGCGGGATCGATGCGGCCTTCGAAAAGTGGCGCGGGCGCAAGGTCAAGACGCAGATGGTGAACTCGCTGGCATTCTGCGCGCAGGCGGTGCTCACCGAAGCTCAGGTAATGTCGGGCGCCGTGCAGCCGAAAGTGCGCAAGGAAGCGGCGCCCCCCTTCGCGCTGGAAGACCTGAAGGCCTATTTGGAAGCCAACGCCGCGGCGCTGCCGGCCGAGTTTGAAACCACGGCGAATTCGCTGCGGAAACTGGCTGCCTCCGTCGAAGACCATTATGGCGATTTGGAAGCGCTGGAGCAGCGCCTCACGGTGATGGAGGAGCATATGCTCGCCATCGCACGGTCGCGGCAGACTGAGGACGATATGCTGGCCGCCCGCCAGGAACTGGACCGGCAACTGCGGCCCTATCGTGGGAAGATGACGGCCGGTCAGCTCACCACGCTGGAGAAGCAGTACCTGGAGCGGCACCTGCTCGAAAAGGCCCGGCTGCCTCGCCTGAGCCTGTTCTATATGCGGTAAAATCTGGCGTGCAATATCTGGTCCTGATTCCGGTCGGGTTGATTATTTGGGGCGCGATCCTGTTCCCGATTGTGGCCTCGATTTATGGACTCATCAAATGGCGCGGCGGATGGAGGACTGCTTCGGCGGTACCTTTGCTCGTGGTGGCCGCATTCTTTGCGCCTATGATTCCCGATTGGGTCAAGGATTCGTCGGCTCACAATTTATGGGGACTGTTATACATCCCGATCACAATGCTGCTTAGCGCCTACTCGGGCACCGTGGTGCTGCTGCATCGTAAGAGAGCAGCCGAAGCTCGAAACTCCGTAAGTGAATTGTAACTTCGTATCGCTTACCGACGCCTCTCGAAGCGGGCCAATTCGGGGCTCACGAAAGCCGATTTTCCCTTTTTTCACAGCTTGGAGCTGGACCTGAAAAAAGGGCCTCCAGGCGACAAAAATCGAAATGAAAATCTCCTCCGCCGCACGCGTCTCGCGTGTGGATAGTACCGAAGGGAGGTAAAGCTACAGTACTCGGTTAAAAAAGCCGCGCGGCGTATGTTGGATTTTACATCGCGTTATCAATAGGATACGCTCCATAGTTGACAAATGGGCAGGGTTTTTTGTAGCTTCAGTATGTCACGTAGTTCTAAAGAAAATACCAGATTCCCCCCAAAAGCGGTGGTACTTTAATACCCACATTTTACCAGCGTTTTGTGCTTTCATTTACGGTTTGGTCGGTGTATATTGGGACAGAAGTAAGGCATTACAGCGGCTCCCAGCCCAAGCGAACAGACTCCACCTCAAGGGGCCGAAATCCAAAAAAAAATGATTTCGCTTGTGCGCTCAACCTCAGCTCGTTTCCGCTCATCCTCTCCGCTCTGCACAAGTCTTCGGCATTCGATCGATTGCTATAACCCGGCAGGCTGATATAAGCCAAACTGGGTCGACTTACGAATAGTATTCAGTCGCGTGCGGAGTTACTGCAACTCCGAGTTTACCTTCGTCAGCAGCGGTTACTTAACCTAAGTGAGGCGGAAACGGAAATGGTCTCTTCATGTTTGCGGTCGCAAACCCAGTTTGCTGTTTTGCCACCTTCCAGCGCGCGAATTACGGGCGCTTTTCAGAACGTGCAGGTGAATCGCCGGCTTCATGACGATTTGATAGCTGGGATGCAGCGTATGCGGGGAAAGGCATACCTGAGCGACGGAGCCATCCAACCCGAAGATCTGAGCAGCGATGGTCGTCACGAACTGAGCGTGGACGAACAAAGTTGGCACGTCCTTTCGCTGGATGGCGAAGGAAACGTGGTAGCCTGTCTGCGATATGTGGAGGAACGTCACTCCACGAATTTCGATGGTTTGTGGGTGCGGCACGCGTCTCTGTCGCGCTGCCCGAAGCTCGGCTTGCGATTCCGTACGGCCGTCGAATCCGTCATGACCCGGGCGAAACACATGCGCATCGGCTTTGGAGAAGTGGGGGGATGGGCGGTGGCCGAAGAGCACCGCTGGACCACCGAACCCTTGCGAATCATTCTCGCCACCTATGGACTTCTGCAGCTTCTTGGCAGTTCCACGGGCGTGGCCACGGCCACGTTCCGGCACGGTTCGGCGTCGATTCTGCGCCGCATCGGCCTGGCCCCTCTTCAGGCGCACGGCGAAGAACTCCCGCCGTACTTCGATCCCCACTACGGCTGCCAGATGGAAGTGCTGCAATTCGATTCCCGCTTCCCGAATCCCAAGTATGTAGAGAAGGTCTCGCAACTCAGCCGCCTGCTGATGAGCGCTCCGGTGGTCTGCCGCGAACGGCTGGTTACGGCGATGCCGAGTCCGCTGCGCAGTATTCCGGTACAGCCGGCGCTGGCAGAGGCAAGCTTCGCAGCGACGGCATAAAGCTGAGTTGCCGAAGGAGTGGAGATGAAGTGCCTGCAGGATGGACTGGCAGCACAGGAATGGGCTTCGGTGGTCGGCCCGGAAAACGTCGTCACCGAAAAGGCTTCACTGCAAGCGGCAGAAACCGGAACATTCGCCACCGGCTACAGGGTTCCAGCGATTCTCCGGCCGGGAAGCCGCCAGGAAGTGCAGGAGTGCCTGCGCATAGCCAATCGATGCGGCGTTCCCGTTTATCCCATCAGTAGCGGCAAGAATTGGGGCTATGGCTCCCGCATGCCGGCCGCGGATCAGTGCGTGCTGATGGACCTCGGCCGAATGAATCGCATCCTCGACTTCAGCGAGGAACTGGCCTATGTGACCGTGGAACCGGGGGTAACTCAGGCACAGTTGTACGCCTTCTTACAGGAGCGCGGCTCCCGACTTTGCATGGATGCGACGGGCGCCAGTCCGGCGTGCAGCCTGATCGGCAACACGGTGGAACGCGGCTTTGGACACACGCCTTACGGCGATCACTTCGCGCACTCCTGCGGACTGGAAGTGGTGCTGCCGACCGGAGAAATCATTGAGACCGGGTTTGCCCGTTTCGCGGGAGCGCAGGCGGCGCCGGCATATCGTTGGGGAGTGGGTCCCACGTTAGACGGGCTGTTCTCGCAGTCGAACCTGGGAATTGTGACGCGCATGACCATCTGGTTGATGCCCGCGCCGGAATACTTTCAGGCTTACTATTTCCGCTGCGAAAAAAGCGACGGGCTCGCAGGTTTGATCGATGGACTGCGGCCGCTGCGGCTAAACGGGACCATTCGTAGCGCCTCGCACATTGCCAATGACTATAAGGTGATCTCGGCGCTGCAACAGTATCCATGGCGTGAGATGAACGGCCAGACGCCATTGACGCCCGACCGGATGGGCGACTTTCGCCGCGAAATGAAGATCGGACACTGGAACGGCTCCGGCGCACTCTATGGCACCAAGCGCCAGGTAGCCGAAGGCCGCCGATTGCTGCGTCAAGCCCTCAAGGGTAAAGCGCAGCGCTTGCAATTCATGGACGACCGGATGTTGGCATTGGCCGGGCGCTTCGCCAAGCCTTACCAGATGATCAGCGGCTGGAATCTGGAGCGGACCCTGGCCGTGCTCAAACCGGTATACGGCCTGATGAAAGGAATACCCACCGATCATCCCCTGGCGAGCACCTATTGGCGCAAGCGCACGCCGCCTCCGGCACAAATGGATCCGGATCGCGACGGATGCGGACTCTTATGGTGTAGTCCGGTGGCGCCCAACGACGGGAAGCACGCGGAACGGCTTACCGGGATCGCTACAGACCTGGTGCTCAAACACGGCTTTGAGCCGGCGATTTCTCTCACAGTGATCACGGAGCGCGCCTTGGCTTGCATTATTTCGCTGGCGTGGGACCGCGCACAAGAAGGGGAAGATCAACGCGCGATGGCATGCTACCGCAGCCTTCTGGATGCATGCGCCAATCAGGGATATCATTCATACAGGCTGAGCGTCGGTTCAATGGACGCAATGGGACAAACTGGAACGTATTTCAATTTGCTTCAGAAACTAAAAAGTACGGTGGATCCCGGAGATATTCTGTCGCCCGGACGGTATATTGCCAGGACTTCCGATCGACTTTCCTAATCTTTTCGTCAGAATCGATACTGTTGGTAAGTGCCTGCCAATACAATACTTCACGGATTGGCCTGATCCGTACCATTCTTCTAACACTCCTCTAACATTTGTTAGTTTCAGGACTGACATTGAAAGCCATAGCAGGACACAATAGCGAACGTTACTTGGTCGGCGGAGATTCCGAAAAATCAAAAGTAACACAGCGTGTCCGGAGGAGAATAAATGACAAAAAGCAGATTGTTCCTATTGAGCAGCGCTCTGCTGGCTCTGTGTATCCCAGGGTCGGCGAGCACCATTGGTACGTTCAACATGAGCGGCATCATCACGGTAACCAGCACCGACATCACTTGGCAAACCGATGCCGCGGGACATGCAGCAGACATGTTCACGTTGAGTGGTGGAACGGACCTCTATTCGACAGAGGACGGGCAAAATGGGATCGCCAATTTGAACGATGCCACTGAACCCGTAGGCTCCACATTCGGGCCGTTCCCGTTCATCACCTTCGAGGTGGACCCCAGCGTTCCCAACTTGTTGATCAACTTCATCAAACCTGGTATCTACACCAGCGCTGACTGCTTCACGACTCCGGCAGCCACGGGCCAGACTTGCACTCTGCCCGGTTCGCCGTTTAGCTTCGTCAATGACTCGCCCACGAGTTCGACGGCCAGTTGGACTTTCAGCGGCGTGACTGCCGATGGCAACAACTGGAGCGCGATCTTCACGTCGCAGTTCGCCACCGAATCCTATCAGGATGTGTTGGCCGGACTCGCTTCGGGATCGGTCACCTCGACCTATTCGGCCGCGGAAGTAACAGTTTCCGGTCCGAGCAGCGTCCCGGAACCCGGTCCGCTCTCGACGGTTACCCTCGGCGCCGGCCTGCTGGCGCTCTCCCTGTCGATCAAGAAGTTTCGCAGAAGCTAGTAAGTCCCGGTAAGTGGGGGTCGGGCTGGGCCTCCGGGCCCGGCCTCCTCACAGGTAAAACAGATTTCTAAAGGCTCGAACCAACCCGCGACTGCTCATCATTTTCAGGCTCACCGGAAAGGCACACAAACACCTTCAGAGGTTCACGCCGGCAAGAAAACACAAACGGGGCAGCCTGCCGGGTTCCAAGGCAGGTTGCCCCGTTGCAATTTGGTAAGCCAAGTCATCGATCATTTTACGGTGTTATTGATGATCGAGCCAATCTTGTTAAACACGGTATTCACCGTGGAACTGAGACTCGGCATGCAGGCTACTGCGGCGACGGCTACCAGCCCGGCCGCCAGGGCGTATTCCACCAGATCCTGGCCGCTGGTATCCTGCCAGACCTGCAGGTGCAGTGCGAATTGCTGGATGCGCTTCATCGATGGTTCTCCTGTTAGCTGACGTTCGCTTGAATGATGGAGGCTATCTTGGTGAACACCGTATTTACGGTGGTGCTCAGCGTAGGCATTGCGGCAACTGCGGCCACGGCCACCAAACCCGCAGCCAGTGCGTATTCCACGAGGTCCTGGCCCTGTGTATCCTCCCAAAACCGTCTGCAATAGTTCTTCATGAAATGTAGTTCCCTTCTAGCTCAACGTTATCATCGGACTTTAGCGCCTTAAATTAGGGCATTTACTTAAACTGGCGGACAAAATCACCGACTTACTCCTTTGTGGCGAAAGATCGAGGAAATCCAAGAATTCGGCTTCCGTTCCGCGGGCGGATGGTGCGTCAGCTGACGGCACAGGGCTTGCACGCTGGCCCCGAAACGGGATCCGGACGGCACCGGTTTGCCTTCCAGCAAAGCCGACTGAATGGCGTCGTAATCATTACAAAGCGTGGCGAAAGGCGTCACGGCGAGGGCCGTTTTCACGTCCTCGCGCTTCAGCCCGGTAGCCGGCGTATAACGGTTCAGAATGAGGCGAAGACGGGCCGGCTCGACGATGCCGTTCAGACGGCGGAGGGCCCTGCTGGTAGCGTGCAGAGCAGCCAGCTCATTCGTGGTAACCGGCAGCACCAGATCGGAAAGGGCGGCGAGGCCGGTCTCGGCGGCGGTTCGGACGTCGGGCAGGTCCAGCACGACGGCCTCATACCGGTGGCGCCAGAAGGCGCACAATTGAGCGGCGAACTGGCGGCTCAATTCCGTGCTGCCGGCCGGATCTTCCGGAGCGGCCAGAATTTCCAGTCCGCAAGACTGCACGGTAAGACGGGCCCACAGATCGTCGTCCATGCGCGACCAGTCGCGCAGCACATCCTGAAGATGAAACTCGGGCTTCAATTTCAGCATGAAGGCGACGCTGGCGGTCAACTGATCGCCGTCTACCAGGAGCACCGGATGGGCGCCATCGGCCCGCAGTTGGACGGCCAGGTGGACAGCCAGCGTGCTGGCGCCGCAACCGGGCTTCCCCGGTAAGACGCAATACACCGTCCCTTTGGGGCGAGGGGCCGCCTCACACCGGGCGCGCGACAAGCGATCGAAAACGCCGCGCACCACATCCACGCCGGGTTCAGAGACGAACTCACAAGCGCCTCGCCTCAGGCATCGCAGGATGAGCTCCGCGTCATTCCGCGGGTGGAGCGCGACCACCGGAAGGATCGGCGCCAGTTCGGAAATCAGCGCCTGCGCCAGTTCGCCATTGCTGGCGACGTCCAGAAAGCAGACGTTGCAGGAGTTGGATTCGGCCAAGGCTGCCAGACTGCCCTGACGGGGATATTCGGAGACCGTACACGGCTGCTCGACGGCCAGTTCGGTGAATACCGCCTGCAGGCTCCGGAACAACTCGGGCTGCGGGCAGACCACCAGCGGCTTCCAGACAACGGCGCGACTGCGACTGGTGGGTGGCGGCATGGTCTCACTACTCTGATCGGCGGAAATCGCAAAAGTGTGAATCCTCGAAGTCGGTTGCTAAGGCAAATTTAGGCCGCTTTTCAGGCAGTGTTTCTCCCCGGAGAGCGCATTCGCCCGAGTGGCAAAGACCGACGATCCGCGCATAATTCGGATGGAGTCCGTTTATGCGCGGCTTTGTTCTGATCACGATGCTGTGCTGCCTGGTGGTTCTGGTAGCATTCCTGGGTCTGGCCGTCGACTCGGGCTATTTGGAACTGGTAAAGACCCGAATGCAGACGGCGGCCGATGCCGCAGCGCTAGGCGGCGCGGAGGACATCAAGGCGAATGGCGCCACCAACGTTGTTACAGCGGCGCAGACTGACGCTTCGCTCAATGGATTCACGGACGGAAGCCATGGCGTGACCGTGACGGTCCACAGTCCTCCCTCGGGTGGATATTCCACCGGGGATTCCACCGGAGTTGAAGTGGTGGTGGCGCAGCAGGTCCCCACCTATTTCATGAGCATCATCGGTTCGCCGTCGGTGAACGTGCAGGCACGCGCGGTGGCTCGCCTGGGAAGCGGAACAACCTGTCTGCATATTTTGGACTCTGCGGCTGCGTCGGCGTTTTCCGCCAGCGGGGGCGCCAACGTGCAGATCAGTTGCGGGGTTCAGGTGGAATCTTCGAGTGCCTCGGCCTTCGCGGTGAGCGGCGGCACCACAGTAACCGCCAGCACCATCGCTGTGTACGGGGGAAGTTCGGTGACTGGCGGGTCTACAGTGAAGCCCACGCCGATCACCGGGGCGGCGCGGCAGGGCGATCCTCTAGCCTATATTCCGGCGCCGGCGGTGGGCGGCTGCGATTTTACCGATACCAATCTGGGCAATGGCAGAACGGTTACTCTGCCTCCGGGAGTCTATTGCAACGGAATTACCCTGACCAATGGAGCCAACGTGACATTTTCACCCCCCGGCACATACATCCTGAAAGGGGGCGGCCTGGATGTTGGCGGCGGGGTGCACGTCTCGGGCAGCGCAGTTACCTTTTACAACACGGCGGCCTCCGGATACACCTATAAACCTTTCAATTTTCATAATGGGGCCGTGGTATCGATGACCGCGCCCACCACCGGACCCATGGCCGGGATTCTGATGTTCCAGGATCGGAGCATCGTCTCCAGCCTGGTGAACTCGTTTCTGGGCGGCACGTCCATCACTCTGGTGGGCGCCCTCTATTTTCCCACTACTCCGCTGAGTTACTCCGGCGGTACGAATATTACTGGGACTTACTCCATCATTGTGGCTAAAACCGCGGTTTTCTCCGGCGGGTGCGTGATGAATAATGACTATTCCTCCCTTCCCGGAGGCTCGCCCATACGGGGAGGCGCCATTCTGAGCGAGTAACATGAGGAGCCAGCTCAAGAGGCGCGACCGCAGAAGGGCCATCGCCACGGTGGAGTTCGCGCTGGTTGCGCCGATCCTGCTGCTGCTGCTCGCAGGCGTCCTGGACTACGCCATGTTGCTGCGCACGGCCACCTGCGCCGCCGATGCGGCTCGGGCAGGCACGGAATATGGCATGCGCAGCCCTTCGGCGGCTATGGATTACGCCGGGATTCAGGCCGCGGCGCTGAATTCGGTACCCGGGCTCCCGGGAATGACCGCGAGCGCGACGCGTACCTGTAAGTGTTCGGACGGCACCGCCATCGTTTGCACCGGCAGTTGCACGAGCGGAACGGTGCGTTCGTATGTCCAGGTAACTACGCAAGTCTCGGCTAAGACTGTCTTCAATTACTCGGGGCTCAAGATTTCCAATCTGGTGAAGGGTCAGGCGCTTTGGAGGACCCAGTGAAGGGACGGGCAGCGCGGCGCGGCAGCACGCTGGTGGAATCGGCCGTGGTGGCGACGGCATTTCTGGTCCTCCTGACGGGAGTAATGGAGTTTGGCTGCATCGGTTTCGCCTATAACGCGGTCTCCTTCGCGGCGCAAAGAGCGGCGCGTTATGCGGCGGTGCGCGGCGCCGGGAGCGGACATCCGGCCTCGGCGGCGGACGTGCAGGCGGCGGCGAAAGTGTACACCGGCGCGCTCGATAACAGCAAAGTCACCGTCACCACAACCTGGCTGCCTGACAATCAGGCGGGCAGCACGGTGCAGGTGAAGGTCTCTTACAGTTTCGCGGTCGCTCTTGTGCCGATTTCAGCCAAGGCCCTGACCCTGCAAACCACCAGCCGCCACATCATCACTCAATAGGACGAGTCAGGCGGCCAGAATGGCCAATAAATTCCAGCCCACGCAGGCGGCAAAGAACAGATTGGCTCCGCGCAGCAGGCGGGTCCGGCGGCTCTTCCACGCGTAAACGGCCAGGCCAGAACCGGCCAACTTCACCAGCAGGACGGCCAGCGCCGGTTGGGCGATGACGCGAAGCAGCGTTCGCACCAGAGGATTGGCTTCCATGACGCCATGGTGCAGGAAGACCAGCGTAGTTACCAGATCACAAACTTGAAGGGCGAGAAATACTAAGAGACTCAGCATATTTGCCTGACGGACTCAGAGTAAAAGGAATCTCAAGTCTCGGGCAATGGTACCGGTTCCAGTACGAACCTTCAAGAAAATCGGGGGCGGGTCGATCTGATAAGCGATGCCGGACCGTTCTCTCGCAATGACGCCGCGCCGCCTGCTGGTCCGAATGGTGACTCCCACGCTGCTGGACGTCTTCTTTGCCGCCTTTTTGGTGGCGGCTTTCGCCTGTCCGCAAGGGCTGCGGGCGCTCTTGTCGGACGGCGATACAGGCTGGCATATCCGTACCGGCGGACTGGTACTGGCAACGCACAAAGTCCCCGTGGCCGATCCGTTTTCCTTCAGCCGGCCGGGCCAGCCGTGGTTTGCCTGGGAATGGCTGTCCGACGTCTGCTTTGCGGCCATGTGGAATTGGCGCGGACTTTCCGGCGTGGCGGTGCTGGCCGGGGCGACCCTGGCTTTGGCTGCCACGGCGTTGATGGCGCGGTTGCTGCGGCGCGGTTACGGGCTATGGATCGCGCTCGCGGCAACTTTGGCAGCCGTCAGCGCCTCCAGCATCCACTATCTGGCGAGGCCGCATGTCTTTTCCATCCTGTTCTATACCGTGGCGCTGTGGCTGCTGGCCGAGGATCGGGTGCGGCCCGGCCGGTTGGTGTGGCTCGCGATCCCGCTGACGGCGGTCTGGTGCAATCTGCATGCCGGCTTCGTAGCCTGGTTAGCGACGCTGGGATTGCTGACGGCGTTCTGCGCGGCACATCGTGACTGGCGGGGTCTCAGGCGTTTCGGCGGCTTGACTGTCGGCTGCTCCGCCGCCAGTCTGCTGAATCCATACGGCTGGCAATTGCACTTACACGTCGCGCGGTACCTGAATTCATCGTGGATTCTGGACCATGTACAGGAGTTTCAATCACCGGTGATCCGGTCGGAGGGCATGGTGGTGTTTGCCGTGATGCTGCTGACGGCGGCGGCGCTGTCGCCGAGGGCCGACCGTTTCGAAGGGCTGCTGGTTTTGGTTTGGGCATTCGCCGCACTGCGTTCGGCCCGGCATGTGCCGTTCTTTGCCATTGCCGCGGCGCCGGTGATTGCCTCGGGATGCGCCGAGGGTTGGGCGCGGCTGGCGGCGCGGACGGGCAGGCGAAATCCAATAACGATTTTTCGAGACTTGGCCTTGGAGTTGGGACGGGCTCCGCGAATCAGTTTGTGGCTGCCGCTTTCGGCGGGTTTGGCGCTGGCGGCAGTTCCGGTTGCCGCGTTTCCGCCGGCGACCTTTCCCGTGCAGGCCGTGGAGAGCAATTTCCAGAGGCTGGTACCCGGTCCGGAAATGCCTCGCGTGCTGACCTCCGACCAGTGGGCGGACTATCTGATTTTTGAGCTCTATCCCCGGCAACGCGTCTTCTTCGACGGGCGCAGCGATTTCTTCGGCCCGGAGATCGGGTCAGACTATCGCAAGCTGCTGGCCGGCGACGGAGCCTGGCCGGAATTGATGGCTCGCTATCGATTCGATTTGGCTCTGCTGCCGAGGGACTGGCCGCTCAGTTCGATGCTGGCGCGGCAACCGGAATGGCGGAAGGTTTACGAGGACCGGGTGGCGGTGCTTTACGCGCGGGCGGCGACGGGGCGGCAGGCGGAAGCGCCGGCCCTACTTTCCACCGCGGGGAGGTTGTGATGCGTTTGGACAAGCGGTTCATTGTGGTGGTGTCGGTAAGCCTGGTTTGGGCGTTGGTCGTCTCGGTGACGTTCTACCGTGTGGCTGGCAGCTGCGGGCGCCGGCGGGGTGCGCCGGAAAAGAAGATCGTGGTGGCCACCAGGATGCTACCGGCGGGCAGCACGCTGGAACGCGATGCGGTGACGCTCAAGAGCGTACCGGAAGGGATGGCGCCGGCGGGCGCATTCTCGCGCGTGGAGGATGTGCTGGAGCGGCCCGTGATCAGTCCGATCGAGCCTGACGAGCCGGTGGTGGAAGCGCGTCTGGCGGTGAGGGGCAGCGGCATGGGACTGGGTCCGATGATTCCCCCGGGAATGCGCGCGGTCTCGGTAAGGGTCAACGACGTGGTGGGAGTGGCCGGAT
>DASZMZ010000001.1:0-11394 GCA_035551455.1 Candidatus Sulfopaludibacter sp. | reverse complement strand
TGGAAGAATACGCAGTCCCCGAGAAAGACGGCCTCCTCCAGCCGGGCCTGCGCCGGAAACAACTGGGGAAACGTGCGTGTGCCGCCGTCCACCAATTCGAGGATCTGCCGCTGGATTCTGCATAGGCCATTTTCCACGCTCGGATATTGTTGCAAATGGCGGCGCAGCGCGGCCTTCAGGAAGGGCAGTGCGGAGGTGTCGGAGCCCGCCACTCGCTCAACCTCGGTGGGGTCGGGCGATCGAAAGGCCTTCCACGCCGCCACGGCCAGCGCCAGTTCGGCCGCGGTGACGGAATGGCGACCCGGCCACAAAGTCGCGAGTTGCGCACCGGTGAGTTGTCCGAGTCCATGGAACGGTTCCACACCCGGAAACGCGCCGATACAGATCAGGCTCAGCCGCGCGGGGCTGGTATCGCGCCCCGAGAACCAGTCCAGAATCTGGATCAGTTGCAACTGGTCGTAGAGGTCGTGCTCAAACCAGAGCGCCACCTCATCCTGCTCCGCGGAGCGCTGCAGGGCGGCGTCCCGTTCCACCAGGCTGCAGCCGCCGTCCGGGAAATGCGCCGTCAGGAAGACGCTGCGCAATTTTGTGAGTTCTTCCAGACTCAAACCGGCCGGCACGGGACCTTCGTGCAGCACGTCGGCCCAGTAGACAATCTCACCGGCGATCCCGGTCTCCGCCAGCGAAACCGACGATCCGTTGGTGATGTGCAGCATAGGCACTTCCCGGGCCGGTGTTTACAGGGCCGCGATCTCGGCGTAGACCGGCTTCAGCGCCGTGTACAACGATTGGTAAATGCGATGGCCCTTCTTATAGAATGCCGCATCCGCCGCCACCGGGGAGACCGACTCCGTCTCGCGGATGGCCACCCGGCAGACTTCGGGTACGGAAGTATACGCGCCGGTCCCGGCCAGCGCCAGAAGCGCCGCGCCGTAGGCCGAGCCTTCCTGCGATTCCAGCGTCACCACGCGCTTGTTCAGGACGCTGGACAGCCAGCCGCGCCAGATGGGACTCTGCGCCCCGCCGCCCGAGGCGCGCACCGAGTTCACCTCAATGCCCAGCGCTTCGATAATTTCCAGGCAATCCAACTGGCTGTAGGATACGCCTTCGATGACGCTGCGGATGAGGTCGGCCCGCCGATGGCTGTTGGTCAATCCGACCCAGCCGCCGCGCGCGGTGGCGTCCAGATGGGGAGTCCGTTCGCCCATGAGGTAGGGAAGCCAGAAGAGGCCCTGCGCGCCCGCGGGGGAGTCCGCCGCTTCCTGCATCAATGCGTCGTATTTGGCGCCGGCCGCCAGCTGATTGCGGAACCATTGCAGACTGAGTCCGGCGCCCTGCGTGACGCCCATGACGTGCCATTTCTCGGCGACGGCATGACAGAAGGTATGTACGCGGCCGCCGGGATCGTAGGCCACGTTTTCCATGTGCGCGAAGACGACGCCGGAGGTTCCGAGAGTGCAGGAGACGATTCCCGGCTCCACAATGCCGTTGCCGACGGCGCTGGCTGCCTGATCGCCGCCGCCGCCCACCACGGGAGTTCCGGCGGCCAGTCCCGTGAGTTCGGCCACTTCCCGGCTGATGGCTCCGGTGACGTCGCTGGATTCGTAGCAAGTGGGGAGAATGTCGCGATCCAGACCCAGGGCGTCCATCATTTCAAAGGACCAGCGGCGATTCACCACGTCGAAGACCGCCGTCCCGGAGGCGTCGGAGACTTCCGAGGCGAATTCGCCGGTCAGCTTGAAGCGCACATAGTCTTTGGGAAGGAGCATCTTGCGGACGCGGTCGAAATTATCCGGCTCATTGTCGCGGACCCAGAGCAGTTTCGGCAGAGTGAAGCCGGTCAGGACCGGGTTGGCGATGTAGCGGAGAATGTTCTCACGGCCCACCTTTTCGTTGACCGCGTCCACCTGCTTCTGCGACCGCTGATCGCACCAGATCAGCGACGGGCGGATCACCTGATGGGCGCCGTCCAGAATCACCAGACCGTGCATCTGGCCGGACAGGCCGATACCCTTGATCTGGCTGCCGTGAACAGCGGCTTGGGCCAGCACGCCTCGAATGGCCTGCACCGCGGCGTCCCACCAATTCTCCGGACGCTGCTCAGCCCAGAGAGGCCGCTCCATCAACATGTCCTCATGGACGGCTGTACAGGTCGCACGCACAGCGCCGCGCTCATCCACCAGAAGTGCACGCGAACTCCCGGTGCCGATATCGATTCCCAGCCACATAGACCATCTAGCATAGCCTGCTGCTCCACTCTTCGCCGTGCAACATGTTAAAAACGAATGTTCGGTTAAAACAGCGATGTCCGCACTCATTCCCATTACGCCCAAATTTCGACCGGTCCTGGATCCTGAGTTCGTCCCTGGTTCCCTCTGGAATCGCACTTACCGCTCGATGGTGAAGGCTGCGGGAGGCCCTCCGCTGGCTCTGGCGCTGGAACGCAGCGATGGGTCGGTGTCGGTCTACCGCACGGCGATTCTGCCGCACGAAGGGGCCAACGTGGCGCTGAATGAGCGCTACGTCGAGCGTCTATTGAAATTCCTGCTCTGGCAGAAGGGCGGCTACCGCATCACGGTGGGCGGCGATGCGCGGATCGCGGATTTTCTCCGCACGGTGTACGCTCCCGGCGGCGGCCGCGCGTTCGACCATGAATTCATGGGTGCCCGCGTGTACGGTCACGCGATGACGGTGGAGAGCACTTCGTTCGACCGAACGCCCGAAGAGCGCGAGACTGCCGCGCCGCTCGGCCGTCACCTGGATGGCTTCCGCATCGGCTTCGACCTGGGCGCCAGCGACCGCAAGTGCGCCGCCGTCGCCGAAGGGCAGGTGGTGTTCAGCGAAGAAGTGGCGTGGAACCCCAGCGTGCAAGCGGACCCGCAATATCATTACGACGGGATCGACGATTCGCTGCGGCGCGCCGCCGCCAAACTGCCGCGGGTCGACGCCATCGGAGGCAGCGCCGCGGGCGTCTACGTGAATAACGAAGTGCGCATCGGTTCGCTCTATCGCGGCGTGCCGCAATCGCTGTTCGATACGCGGGTGAGGCGGCTCTTCTTCGATCTTCAGACGGCATGGGGCGGCCTTCCGTTCGATGTGGTGAACGATGGGGAAGTGACGGCGCTGGCCGGGTCGATGGCGCTCAACGACGGCGCAGTGCTCGGGGTCGCGATGGGGAGCAGCCTGGCCGCTGGATACGTGACGCCGCAAGGCGCAATCACCACGTGGCTCAACGAACTGGCCTTTGTACCGGTGGACTATCGCGAGGGCGCGCCGGCCGATGAATGGTCGGGCGACCCCGGCGTGGGCGCGCAATACTTTTCGCAGCAGGCCGTTGGACGGCTCCTCGCTCCGGCCGGCATCGATCTTCCCAAAGAGATGTCCCTGCCCGTGAAACTGGAGCAGGTGCAGAAACTCGTGGCTGACGGCGACGAACGCGCCCGGCGGATCTACGAGACGATCGGCGTATTCTTCGGCTACAACATCGCGCACTACACGGATTTTTACGAGGTCCGCAATCTGCTGGTGCTGGGCCGCGTGCTCACCGGAGTGGGCGGCGACCTGATTCTATCCGTCGCCGGCCAGGTGCTGAAGGACGAGTTTCCGGAGATCGCCGAACGGCTTCGCTTTCATATTCCAGACGAAAAGGAAAAGAGGCACGGCCAAGCCATTGCGGCCGCCAGCCTGCCTTCGATTCCCCAGGAGAAGAACCGTGCAATTTCATAATTCCACCGCCGACTTTTTCGTTCCCGACGGCCTCGCGCCCGAAGCGGCGCTGGCGCGCACTACGCACCTCTGCATCTCGGCGCATCAGGACGATATCGAGATCATGGCCTATCACGGCGTGGCCGAGTGTTTCGGATTGAAGGACAAGTGGTTCACCGGAGTGGTGGTGACCAACGGCGCCGGCAGTCCGCGCAGCGGCATTTACGGCAACTATACCGATGAGGAAATGCAGAAGGTGCGGCTCATCGAGCAGCGCAAGGCCGCCTATGTGGGCGATTACGCCTGTCAGATCCAACTGGGCTTTACCAGTTCGCAGGTGAAGAATCCCAAGGAGACGGCAGTGGTGGCAGACCTGGCCGCCATTGTGCGCGCGGCGCAGCCCGAGTACGTGTATCTGCACAACCTGGCCGATAAGCACGACACGCACATTGGCGTGGTGTTGCGCTGCATCGCGGCGTTGCGCACGGTGGAGCACAAGCCGAAGAAGGTGTACGGCTGCGAGGTCTGGCGCGATCTGGACTGGCTGGGAGATGACGAGAAGCAGGTGCTGGCTTCGTCGGCGCGTCCCAATATCGCTGCCGCGCTGGTGGGCGTGTTCGATTCGCAAGTCAGCGGCGGCAAGCGCTACGATCTGGCTACTGCCGGGCGGCGCCTGGCGCACGCCACCTATTTCGCATCCCATGGAACCGACCAGGAGAGCGCCATCAATTTCGCCATGGACTTGACGCCGCTAGTCGAGGATCCGTCCTTGTCGATCTCGGATTATGCGTTGGGCGCCATCGATCGCTTTCGCGCGGACGTGGAGAAAAGGCTGAAGGGAATTCTGTAGAGGAGCCACGGTGCTGCCGCCAGCGCGGCAGCGCCGGCCCGTCTTCTATTCTCTGGCAGCGGGGGCAGGTTCGCCGGTCAAGTCTTCGAACTTGACGGGCGGATTGTAGTAGAGAATGCGGAGGCAGCTCTCGCACTGCATGAATACTTCGCCCTTACGCAATTCCTGGAAAAACTGCGGCCGCAGCTGAATCTGGCAGACGCTGCAGCGGCCATCCAGGGCCTCCGCCACGCCAATGCCTTTTCGCGCTTTGCGCACCTTTTCGTACTGCTGGTAGTGCGCGGGAGCGATGCCGGCGACGATTTCGGCGCGTTCCTGATTCAACCCGGCGGCGGCGTTTTCATCCACGGCGGTGCGCTGGCGCGCCTGCTCTTTCTCTTTTTCGACTTCGGCCTTTTCGGCTTTTAACGCCAGTTCCGCGGCCTTGACGTTCTTATCCAAGGGCTCGGATTCGCCCATCAATTCCAGGATGCGATCCTCAGCTTTGCGAATTTCCTTCTGGCAGAAATCGATTTCATTCTGAAAGGCCCGATACTGATCGTTGGTCTTGGCCCCCAGCATCTGGTCTTTCAATTTGGAGATTTTCTGATCCTGCGACTGAATATCGCCTTCGCACTTCTTCCGCTCTTTCTGGTTCGCGGTCAACGCCGCGCGATCCGCCTCGAGCTTCCGCTCGTGGGAGACCAGCTTTTTCTCAATCTCGGCGATGTGTTTGGGTAGAGTGGCAATCTCGCGCGCCAAGTCCGCAAGACGGTTATCGATATCTTGCAGGCGGATCACCAACTTCAGGTCGGGGAGCATTCCTTAAGAAAGTGTAACACGGCCTTTCGGACACCCTCCAGTTCCTCCACTTGCAGACGGCGGGCGACCGCGTAGAAAACGGCGGCTCCGAGAGGGATGGAGACCGCTACATCGGCCAGCTGCGCGGCCTTGCCCGCGCCCAGCAACGCATGCACGGCCATGCTGGAGGCGCGGCAGGCAACCCCCATCACCAGGGCCGCGGCCAGCACTTTGGCGCCGCTGCGCACCAGTCGCCGCCCGTGCAAACCTCCCAGCCGGGCGCGCAGGAACAAGAACAACGCACCGGAGCCGGCGAGCGCGACCAGCGATGTGGAAAGCGCCAGCCCCGCATGGCCCATTCCTGCCCACCTCACCAGGCCGAAGGCGGCGGCCAGATTTACGGCGATCGAGCCCACACTCACCCACAGAGGCATGCGCGCGCTATTCAACGCGTAGAAGGCCGGCGCCAGAATCTTGGTGGCCGAGTATCCCGCCAGACCCGCGCTGTAGCAGGTAAGCGCCAACGCCGTCTGGTGTGTATCGGCCGCCGTGAAGCGGCCCCACTGGTACACGGCGCCGATCATGCTTTCGCCCATCACGGCCAGTCCCACGGAGGAAGGAATGGTCAACAGCAGGACCGTGCCGAGCGAATGCGCCAGCGTATCGCGAAAATCCTCCATGCGCTCCAGGGCGGCGCTGCGCGAGATCGCCGGCAAGGTCGCCGAGGCCAGGGCGACGCCGAAGAGTCCCAGCGGGAGTTGCATAAAGCGGAAGGCGTACGCCAGCCAGCTCACCGGACCGTTGAGCACATGGCCCGCGGAATCCGTCAATCGCGAGGCCAGATTGGTGTTCACCATGACGTTGATCTGCGTGGCTGCATTCCCCAAGACCGCCGGCGCCATCAGCAGGAAAATCTCGCGCAGTCCGGGATGCCGGAAGTTGATGCGGGGGCGGAACGGGAAGCCCGCGCGATACATCGAGGGCACCTGCCACAGGAGCTGCATGGCTCCGCCGGCGACGACGCCGAGGGCCATGCACACGATCATGCCGTGTTCGAAACGGCGGCCCACCGTGAAGCCCAGCGCCAAGCCCACGGCTACTGAACCGACATTGAAAAATGTGGACGCCAGCGCCGGTACTCCGAACCGGCCGCCGGCATTGAGCGCGCCCATGGCCTGCGCCGCCAGCGCCACCAGCACCAGAAACGGGAACATGACCCGCGTCAGCAGGATGGCCAATTGCATCTTGCCCGGAACCCTGGCGTAACCCGGCGCCATGATGGCCGCCAGTTGCGGACTGAAGACCATGCCCAGAATGCAGATGGCGCCCACCACGAGAATCAGCGCCGTGGCCACGAGATTCGAGAGTTCGGCGGCTTCGCGTTTTCCTTTGGTGGAAAGATAGCGCGTGAAGATGGGTACGAAGGCTGAGGAGAGCGCGCCTTCGGCGAACAGGTCGCGCGTAAGATTGGGGATGCGGAAGCCCAGTTGGAAGGCGTCGTAGGTGATGCCGGCGCCGAAGAGCCGCGCCATGGTCATCTCGCGGACCAGGCCGGTGATGCGGCTCAAACCGACCGCGAGGGAGACGACTCCGGCTGAACGGAGGAAGCCGTGCCTTTCCTGCGCCTGGCTCACGCTATTCCGCGCGCCGCACTTCCACCTGGCGGTAGACCTCGCGAGTCTGCTCCAGCGAGGCGAAGTTCATGCCGGGCAGCTTGGCTTTGGCCGTGCCGGCGGCCACACCCCAGCGCAGCGCCTCGGCATGGTTCGGTTTCTTGTGCAGGGACCAGGCGTAGGCGGCCGACAGCGCATCGCCCGCGCCGATTGGGCAGACTGCGTCCACGCGCGGAGGGATGGCCTCCAGCAGTCCATCGCCGAATGCGCCGATGGCGCCGCGGCTGCCGAGCGACAGCACGACGGATTCCGGACCCATGCGGCGAATCAACTCGGCGGCTTCCAGGCCGTGCGTACGCGTCAACAAAGTGCGGCCCAGCAGGCGCTCGGCCTCCTGCTGGTTGGGAGTCACCACGGTGGGTTTGGCCTCAATACCTTCGCGCAATGCCTGACCATCGGCATGCAGCAGCGTCTTCACTTTGCGATGGCGCGCCATGGTGATCAGCCTGGCGTAGAACGATGACGGCACGCCGGGCGGGATACTGCCGCAGACCATCAGCCACGTGGCGCCGTCGAGCCGCTCTTTTACCGTGCGCTCCACGCGGGCTACTTCGGCCTTGGTGAGGGCCGGCCCGGTTTCGTTCAGGTTGACCGTGAGACCGTGCTTGTCGGTGACCGTGAGATTGGTGCGGATCGGATTGAGAATGGGTACGACGGCGATCAGATAGCCGCAGTGGCTCTGCATGGCTTCCAGCCGCTTACCCGAATCGCCTCCCGACGGAAATACGGCTGTGGTGTCGGCGCCGAACGAGTGCAGTACGAATGACGCATTGATGCCGCGGCCTCCAGCCGATTCGCGATTGGAGTTGATGTACGCGCGATCTTCGAACGCCAGGCGATCTACGCTGATGATGCGGTCGATGGCTGGATTGAGCGTAAGAGTAACTATCAAGAAACTATTCTAACCCTGAGGCCTGATCCGATGGCTCCAAAGAACTATCACCCTGTCAGCCGGTCCGGCCGATTAGATATTGTCGGGAATATGTTTGGTTGGAGTTCCATATGTCAATTTCAGCCGTTTCGCTCAGTTGCACATCGAATCAAACGCAGTCGCCCAGTTCCTCCCAGCAGATTGCAAAGGACTTCAAACAGTTGTCGTCCTCTCTGCAGTCAGGGGATCTGTCGAGTGCTCAGCAGGCTTACACAGCCATCCAGAAGTTGCTGCCGGGGTTAAGTCAGGATACGACATCCAGTAGCAATCCCATTGCCCAGGATTTCCAGGCCTTGGGGAAGGCGCTGCAATCGGGAGACCTGAGTTCGGCGCAAAGTGATTTCTCGCAATTACAGACCGATCTGAGTACGGCCGGCGCCTCGGCCAGTTCGGGATTGACGAAGGCGCACCACGGACACCACCATCACGCCGCACCTCCCGTGGACGCCGATTCGACATCCAGCACTACGTCCAGCGCTGCGGCGTCATCCGGCGGGAGCGGACAGACGGTCAATCTGGTGGGATAGCGGACTTCCGCGCGAGAACCGCATCCAGTGCCACGCCCGTCCGGCGGCCTTCCACTTGGGCAAATCCGGCGGCTCGCAAGAGGCGCGTATATTGGCCCAGACTGCGCTCTTTGCCCTCGGTGACCACCAGCATGTTCAACGACTGCATGTTGGCGGGCACGGGACCGACGCCGTCTTCCGCCAGGAGTTTTTCGGCCACCAACAGGGCGCCGCCCGCGGGCAGACTGTCATAGACGCGATGCAGCAGTCGCTCGATCTTCTCGTCCGACCAATCGTGCAGGATGCGGCCGACGGCGTAGAGATCCGCGGGTGGGAGTTGGCTTTCGAAGAAGTCGCCCGCCTGCACTTCGAGGCGTCCGCCGGCGGTGGAAAGAGCTACCTGCTCGCGCGCCATGGCCGTCACGCGTTCCAGATCGAAGACAACGCCGTGGAGATTGGGGTACCGCTCGCAGCACGCGATAGCGAGGTGGCCGGTGGCGCCGCCCAGGTCTACCAGACGGTGAAAGCCGCTCAGGTCGAAAGCTGCCGCCACTTTGGGCGAGGTCAGCATGCCGAAGCCGTGCATGCCGCGGACGAAGTCGCGCATGGCCTCATCGCTGCGGAAGAAACTGGTGAAGATAGGGCCGTCGAGTCCGAAGGTCTGCGCCCAGCGCGGCGTTCCCTCGCGGATGGCATCGCCGAGATTTCCCCACATGGCATACAGCGCCTGGTCCGAATAGCGGATGTAGCCGCTCATGGTATGCGGACTAGCGCTGCACAAATACGTCTCGGCGGCGGGCGTGTTGCGATACAGGCCATCCTGCTTCACTAGCAGGCCTAGAGCCGCGCAAGCGTCCAGCAGGCGCTCCATGGCGTCGCCATTGGCGTCGAGCGAGACCGCCAGAGCCGCGGCGTTCGACGGTCCTTCGTGCAAGAGGTCGAAGACACCCATCGAAACGGCCGTGAACATGGTCTTGGACCTGCGGAATGCCTCGATCAGGTCGAGCACGTTGGAAGCGTCGGGAAGATTCATAGAGACCGAAAGTGATCGTAACCCAGCGGCGGGAGCGGCTCGCCATTCAGCAGCACGACGCCGGCCTGCCCTTTGCGCATGGTACCAATTCGAGTGAGCGGCAGGCCTTCGAATTCATCCGGTACTGCCTGCCGCGGCGGGACGGTGAAGAGCAGTTCGTAATCTTCGCCGCCATGCAGCGCCTGCGCCAATGTAGCCCCGCGGAAGAGCGGGGGATCGTCGATCAGTGCTTGCAGGTTCGACGCCAGACACAGCCGGTGCAGATCCAGCGAAAGCCCGTCGCTGAGATCCATGGCCGCGGTGGCGCGCAGTTGGGTGCGTGCGAACGATCCCAAGGCCAGCCGAGGCTCGGGCCGCAGATGACGGCGCCAGGCCGCTCCGCGTCCGCTAGCCAATCCCAGGGCCGAGCCGCCCAGACGGCCCGATATGTAAATCGCATCGCCGGCCCGCGCCCCGTCGCGCCGCAGCGGCTTGCCGCGCGAAACCGCACCGCAGACCACGATGTCGCACATCACGCGTTCGGCATGCGAGAGGTCGCCGCCCGCGAGTGCTGCTCCGCTCTGCCTGGCGAGTTTGAGGAGTCCGCGATAGAAGCCGTCCACCCAGCGGCTATCGGTCCACGGCGCGAGCGCCAGTGAGACCAGGCAGAAGCGCGGCTCTCCACCCATGGCGGCAATGTCGCTGAGGCCGCGCGCCAGCGCCTTCCAGCCCACATCGGCGGCGCGATGCGTCTGGCGCCGAAAGTGCGTTTCTTCGATCAACATGTCCGTGGTGAACAACAAATCGGAGTCACTGCCGCGCGGACGGAAGATGGCGCAATCGTCGCCAATTCCCAGTTCCAGTCCGGTGGCGCGAGGGAGATTTGCGAGCCGCCGGATGCGCTCCGTCAACTGCCATTCGCTTTCGTGCATTTTCGTGTACTTGACCATACAAATGCCATCTGAGAGAATACCGTACGCAGCTGAACAGGTTGTACTGTCGCGCCTTCAGGGGTGCGGCAGACCAGTAATAGGAGAAGGTGCAGTGAAGGAAAAAGGTATTGTGAAGTGGTTTAATGCCGCCAAGGGCTTTGGATTCATCCAACGGTCGAGCGGTGACGATGTGTTCGTTCACTTTTCTGCGATTCAGTCCAACGGCTACCGCAGTCTGGATGAAGGCGCGGAGGTTGAGTTCGAGGTAAAACAAGGTCCCAAGGGCCTGCAAGCCGAGAACGTGAACCGGGTCTAATCCCCCTCCCATCTCAAGTGATTTCACGGGCCCTCCCGGGCCCGTTGGAATTCGTGTGCCCTACGGAATCACTTCCCTGCCCACGGCCATATTCAATTGTCCCGCGGCGTTGAGATATGCCCCCACCAGATTGATGTAAGCCACTTCGGTAGTCCGGTAATCCCTCTGCGCGTCCAGATAATCCACCAACGCCGCCTGCCCACGCTGGTAAGAGAACGACATGGTGTCGCGAATGCGCTTGGCCGTTTCCAGATAACCGTCCGCCGAGGTGTACGGCCGCAGTTGATTCACCGTACTCACCAGCGTGAAGTAGGCCGAATCCACATCGCTGAACACCTGCGCCTGGGCCGCTTCCTTCTGCCGCTCGGCGTGCGCGATGTCGATTTGCGTGCGCGCCTTCTCTCCCTGATTGCGGTCGAAAATCCGCAGCGGGATGCTGATGCCGACTCCCGTATAAACGTCCGGCGCAATCCAACCGAAATCCACGCTGAAGGTGGGATCGGTGGAGCCGTTGGCCACCGCTAACCGGTGATCGGTACTGGCTTTCTGCACCGCCTGAAGGGCGGCGCGCAAATCGGGACGGGCAGCCAGCGCCGTGGTATGAAATTCGTCCAGGGGAATGATGCGCTCCTGAAATGCGAAAGGCCCGGTGACGTCGAACTGATCCACGGCCGTGCGCTGATTGAGCA